>NZ_AMXD01000001.1 GCF_000310185.1 Thauera aminoaromatica S2
GCAGCACGGCGCGCTCCAGCACGGCGCCGAGCACGCCCACCGCCAGCACCGCCGCCACCGCCGCGGCGACGAGCGGCCAGCCGGCGAAGGCGTGCAGGCCGAGCGCGGCGAAGGCGCCGAGCATCAGCAGGTCGCCCTGCATGAAGCTGACCGTCTCGGTGGCCTTGTAGATGAGCACGAAGGAGAGTGCGACCAGGCCATAGACACAGCCGATCGCGACTCCGCTGGCGAGGACCTGGACGAATGCGAGCATGGGGGCGAAGCATAGCCGAAGCGCCGCGCCCGTTCGCGCCCTACGGGCCGCGGCGCCACCTCCACCCCCGCGATGCTTGATGCAGGAGCGCCGCAAGGCGCGAATGCGGCGGTGGAGGCCCGCACCCGCATCGGCTCCCTGACCGCCGTCTTCGCGCCTTGCGGCGCTCCCACGGGGAAAGCGGCAGGCGTGTGCGCCACGAAAAAGGGCCGGCCGGCGGGTGCCTGGGGCATTGCGCCCGCACCCGCCGGCCGGCCCCGCATCGGCCTGCTTGCCAGCCGGGGTGCTCCCGATCAGCCGAGGAATCGGTCCAGATAGCCCTGCTGCCAGGCCACGACCACCGCCGCGATCAGCAGCACGAGGAAGAGCCAGCTCTTCCACGGCGTCTTCTTCTCGGCATACGGATCGGTGAGCGCGCGCGAGGCGCCCGGCGGCAGCGCCGCGACGCCGGTGAGCGCGCCGCCGAAGGGGATGTTGATGCGCGCACGCGTGTTGACCGCCCAGCCGTTGGCGTCGAGCAGCGGGCCGAGGTTGCGCTGGCGCAGCTTGAGCCAGGCCAGCAGCATCGACGGACCGGAGATCACCAGCACCGCCCCCACGACCACCAGCGGCATCTGCCACACCGGCAGGCCGAGGAAGGCCGACACCACCGCGGCGAGTGCGGTGCCGATCGCGCCGACGGCGAGACCCATGGCGGCGAAGATACCGGCGAACTTGGCGATGTCGAACGGTGCCGCCGGTGCGGCGGGCGCTGCGGCCGCCGCCGGGGCGGCCTCGATCTTGGCGCTGGCGCCGGCGACGCCGGTCGCGGCCTGGTCATTGACCGCCTTGTCGCGCGCGGCGGCGAACTTCTGCAGCTGCTCGCCGATCATGCGGCCGATGCGCTTGTACGGCGACCAGAAGGCCTGGCGCACGCTGATCGGCGCCTCCACCACCTTGACCACGCTGGCGCGCCAGTCGCGCCCCTGGCGGTCGTAGAAGATGCCGTTGCGGCCGGGCACCATCATCTCGTCGGCGTCGCCGCCGGTCATCGCGGCGACGATGTTCATCGGCGCCTCGCCCTGGCGCTGGCACTCGCAATACACCAGGTAGGTGCCCGACAGCGGCGCGAGCGTGGCGTGGCGGGCCATGTCGCCCACGCGCAGGCAGAGCTCGCAGCTGCGCTGGTCGAGATAGAGCGTGCCGGCCTGGAAGATCGCCTTGTCGTGGCGCGAGTAGAAGTCGCTCAGGGTGACGAAGTTGCGCAGCAGGCGGACGAGGTCACGGTTGTAGCGCACCAGGCGCTCGAGCGCGTCGACCTGGCCGGCCGCGGTCTCGGCGGCGAGGTCCTCGTCGATCAGGCGGGTGAGCGCGGCGCAGGTGCCGTCGGCGAGCAGCCCCCGCACGTCGGCGACCGGAAGCACGGCCACCGGGTTGGCCGGCATCGCCGCCACCCAGGCGCGATGGGCGGCGAAGCGCCCGGCCAGGTCCTGCCATTCGGCCTGGGTGAGGACTTCGCGCGCGCCCAGGATGGGGGTGACGACCTCGTCGCGCAGCGCGGCGATGCGCGCCTCCCAGGCCGGGTTCAGCCCGACCGCCAGCGGCAGCGCGCGGCCCGGGCCCACAAGCGCGAGCGGCAGTGCGGCGACCGCGGCCGAGGCGGCATCGAGCGACTGCAGCGAGAGCTCGACATAGGCGGTGTCGGCCGGGTTGAGCGCGGCGGCGGCGCGCTCGTCGAAGGCGGCGAGGCGGCAGCGGGTGAAATAGTCCTCGACCTTCTCGCGCACGGCCTCGAAGACCGCGGCAGCAGCGCCGGTGGCGTCGCCGAGCGGCAGCACGGTGGCAGCGTCGGCCTCGGCGCGGGCGTGCCAGTCGGAGACCTCCTGCGCCGCGGCGAAGAAGGCGTCCACGCGCGCCTGGTCGACGCCCGGCTTGCCGCTGCGGTCCTCGGCGGCGCCGTAGGTCTCGACGATGCGGGTGATCGCCCCGGCCAGGCGCGGATCGCCGGCGAGCTCGGCGGGCACCACGCCGTCACCGTTCTGGTGCTCGGGCGCGAACAGCTTCTCGGTCTCGGCGAGGTCGCCCATGGAAATCTCGCCCGCGTCGGCCTTGCCGACGTAGGCCAGCACCTTGGAGGCGGTGGCGAGCAGCTTGGCGCCCTCGGCGTTGGTCTCGTCGATGGCCGCCAGCGGCAGGCCGTCGCCGCCCTGGAAGAGCACGCCCGGATCCTTCAGCACCGTGCATACCCAGCGCGTGGCGTCGATGATCTCGGGCGCGCGGATGCTGCCGTCGTTGTCGACGTCGAGCAGCTGCAGCGTGCGCGAATCGAACTCCAGGCCGGAGGTCGGACAGGCCAGCACCGACCACAGCTTCTGGTCGAGCTCGCCGAGGTGGCGCAGGTCGTCGGCAGTCTCGATGCGGACCTGGTCGAAGCCACCCGAGCGGAAGAATCGCCACTGGTAGCCTTTCTTGCTGGTTTCGTCGCTCATGTTCTCGAACACTCCCTGTCGTTATGCGGGCAGCACCCGCAAGCCATGCTCAGGGAAAGATGGTGCGCCCGAAAATCGGGCCGAACAAGCGATGGATTTCCCGAATCCGGCTTAAGGTCCAGGGGAACGGGGAGGTCGAATGACGAAACGCGAAAAACGTCGCAGGCATCGCGGCGAACGCCCCGCAGCTCAGCCGTAGGCGCCGACGAAGGGGTTGCTGTCGCGCTCCTCGCCGAAGGTCGAGGTGGGACCGTGGCCGGGGATGAAGGTGATGTCGTCGCCGAGCGGGAAGAGCTTCTCGCGGATCGAGCGGATCAGGGTCTGGTGGTCGCCGCGCGGGAAATCGGTGCGCCCGATCGAGCCGGCGAAGAGCACGTCGCCGACGATCGCCAGGCGCGCGCCCTCGTGCACGAAGACGACGTGGCCGGGGGTGTGGCCGGGGGTGTGGATGACCTTCAGCGTCTGCTCGCCCACGGTGACGGTGTCGCCGTCGTGCAGCCAGCGGTCGGGCTCGAAGGACTCGACGTCGGGGAAGCCGAACATCTTGCTCTGCTGCGGCATGCCCTCGATCCAGAAGCGGTCCTCCTCCTGCGGCCCCTCGATGGGCACGCCGAGTTCGCGCGCCAGCTTCGCGGTGCCGCCCGCGTGGTCGATGTGGCCGTGGGTGATGAGGATCTTCTCGACCGTGACGCCGAGCTCGGCGACCGCGGCGAGGATGCGGTCGAGGTCGCCGCCCGGGTCGACCACCGCCGCCTTCTTCGTGCGCTCGCACCACAGGATGCTGCAGTTCTGCTGGAACGGGGTGACCGGGACGATGGTGGCCTGGATCATGGGCGACGGACTCCTGTTGACGGGTTTGCGCGGCAGTTTAGCGGATGCACGCCGTCGACCCGCACGAGATGCCGGCAGCGGGCGGGGCAGGCGCATGGGGATTGCCGTGCAGGAGCGTCGAGAGGCTGCGGTTGCGTGGACCGCCTGCCGTCGATTCGGAAACGTCGGATTCGCGCCTTGCGGCGCTCCTGAAGGGGGGGCTGCGGCGGTTTCCGTAGGAGCGCCGCAAGGCGCGAACCCCACGTGCCATGCCGGCGCGCCGGCACGGCACGCAGGGATCAGATCACGCCTTGCGCCAGCATGGCCTCGGCGACCTTGACGAAGCCGGCGACGTTGGCGCCGTCGACGTAGCTCACCGTGCCGTCCTCGCGCTCGCCGTACTTCAGGCAGGCGGCGTGGATGCCGAGCATGATCTCCTTGAGGCGGGCGTCGACCTCCTCGCGGGTCCACGACAGGCGCATCGCGTTCTGGCTCATCTCCAGGCCCGAGGTCGCCACACCGCCGGCGTTGGAGGCCTTGCCCGGCGCATACAGCACGCCGTTGTGCTCGAAGATCTTCGCGGCTTCCATGGTGCTGGGCATGTTGGCGCCCTCGGCGACCGCGATCACGCCGTTCTTGACCAGGGTGGCGGCGTCGTTGCCGTCGAGCTCGTTCTGGGTCGCGCACGGCAGCGCGACTTCCACCGGCACATGCCACGGACGCACACCCGGCTCGAAGCGGGCGCCGACGCGTTCGGCGTATTCGGAGGCGCGGCCGTAGTAGTGGTTCTTGATCTCCATGAGGATCGCCAGCTTCTCGGGGGTGAAGCCGGCCTCGTCGATCACGGTGCCGCTCGAGTCGGAGCAGGTGATCGGCTTGGCGCCGAGCTCCATCAGCTTCTCGATGGCGTACTGGGCGACGTTGCCCGAGCCCGACACCGAGACGCGCATGCCCTTGATGTCGCGGCCGGCGCGCTCGAGCATGGCGTTGGCGAAGTAGACCGTGCCGTAGCCGGTCGACTCGGGACGGATCAGCGAGCCGCCGAAGGACAGGCCCTTGCCGGTGAACACGCAGGCCGAGTTGTTCGACAGCTTCTTCATCATGCCGGCCATGAAGCCGACCTCGCGGCCGCCCACGCCGATGTCGCCGGCGGGCACGTCGGTGTCGGGACCGACGTGACGGTACAGCTCGGTCATGAAGGCCTGGCAGAAGCGCATGACCTCACCCGGGCTGCGGCCCTTGGGATCGAAGTCGGAGCCGCCCTTGCCACCGCCCATCGGCAGCGTGGTGAGCGCGTTCTTGAAGGTCTGCTCGAAGGCGAGGAATTTCAGGATCGACAGGTTCACCGAGGGGTGGAAGCGCAGGCCGCCCTTGTAGGGGCCGATCGCGGAGCTGTGCTGGATGCGGTAGCCGCGGTTGACCTGCACCTCGCCACGGTCGTCCACCCAAGAGACGCGGAAGGAGATCGCGCGCTCGGGCTCGATCAGCCGGTCGAGGAGGGAGTGCTCCGCATAGCGCTTGTTGGCCGAGATGAAGGGCCACAGGCTCTCCATGACCTCGGTCACGGCCTGCAGAAACTCGGGCTGGCCGGGGTTGCGCTGTTCGACGTAGGCCAGGAACTCCTCGAGGGACTGATATTTCATGATGTTGGACCCATGGATTGATTGAAGACAGGTTTTTCTTGCGCACGCGCACACGCGATGGCCTCGGTTTTACCCGAGGCCATCGCGCAGTGCAGGCCAATATTGTGCATCAACTCCCCTCTTTGGTGCATGATCTTCGTCAAACCTGCGCCGACTATGACGTTTGACGCATTCATGCACCGTTCTTGTGCGTAACGATGAATGTCATCCGACCCTGCGTTCAGGCGCCGTGCATGGACCGGGAATGACCCAGGGGTTATCCTGACCGTGCACGTGTAGCCAAACCAACGACAGGGAGGTGTTCATGGGGCTGTTCGCATTCATCAAGGAAGCCGGCGAGAAGCTGTTCCGGACGGGCGAGGCCAACGCGGCGGCCGCCGATCCGGCCGCGGCCAATGCCAGGGCGGCGCAGGCGATCCATAACTACATCGTCGCGCTCAAGCTCGCGCCGGCGGACCTGGGCGTGAGCTTCGACGCCGCGAAGAGCCTGGTCGTCGTCAGTGGCACCGCGCCCGACCAGGCCACGCGCGAGAAGATCCTGCTCGCCGCCGGCAACGTCGCTGGCGTGGCCGAGGTCGAGAACCGCCTGTCGGTGGCGCGTGCCGAACCCGAGGCGCAGTTCCACACCGTGGCGCGCGGCGACACGCTGTCGGCGATCGCCAAGAAGTACTACGGCAACGCCAACCAGTACCCGGCGATCTTCGAGGCCAACAAGCCGATGCTGAGCCACCCGGACAAGATCTATCCTGGCCAGGTGCTGCGCATCCCGCCGCAGGCCTGATCACGCATCACCGGCAGGCGGCTTTGCGCTTGCCCCGCCGAGGCCCGGGCCGTTACGCTCGGGCCTCTTCCGTTTCCGCCTCCGCAAACATCCACCATGGCCCGCATCCGGATCGAGCTGCCCGAGCGCTTCACCTTCTCCACCGACATCCCGCTGCTGGTGTCGCACATCAACTACGGCAACCACCTCGACAACGCCCAACTGCTCGGCATCGTCTCCGAGGCGCGCGTGCGCTTCCTCAAGTCCATGGGCTATGGCGAACTCGACGTCGAAGGCCTCGGCATCATCGTCGCCGACGCCGCGCTGCAATACCGCTCCGAGGCCTTCCACGGCGAGACCATGCGGGTGGAGATGGGCGCGGCCGACTTCCATGAGCACGGCTGCGACCTGGTGTGGCGCATGGCGGAGGCGGCCAGCGGACGCGAGGTCGCGCGCGGCAAGACCGGCATCGTCTTCTTCGATTACGGCCAACGCCGCAAGGCGACGGTGCCGGAAGGTTTCGGCCGCCGCTTCGTTCCGGCCTAGGCACCCGTGGAGCGCGCACGCGTCGCGGTCGTCGGTGGCGGCCCCGCCGGCCTGATGGCGGCGGGCGCGCTCGCCGAGCGCGGCTGCACGGTCACGGTGTACGACGCCATGCCCTCGGTCGGGCGCAAGTTCCTGCTCGCCGGGCGCGGCGGGCTCAACCTCACCCACGCCGAGCCCCTGGCGGACTTCCTCGGCCGCTACGGCGCCCGCCGCGACACGCTCGCGCCGCGCATCGAGGTCTTTCCGCCGCAGGCGCTGCGCGAATGGGCGCACGGCCTGGGTGTCGAGACCTTCGTCGGCAGCTCCGGCCGCGTCTTCCCGCAGGAGATGAAGGCCGCGCCGCTGCTGCGCGCCTGGCTCGCCCGCCTGCGCGCGACCGGCGTGCGCTTCGCGGTGCGTCACCGCTGGCTGGGCTGGGCGGAGGATCCCGCGCAGGATGGCGCGCTCCGCGCGGGCCTGCAGCACCTGCGCTTCGCCACCCCGGACGGCGAGCAGACGGTCGAGGCCGACGCGCTCGTGCTCGCGCTCGGCGGCGGCAGCTGGGCGAAGCTCGGTTCCGATGGCGCCTGGGTGGCACCGCTGCGCGCCGCCGGGGTCGAGATCGCCGACCTGCTCCCGGCCAACTGCGGTTTCGACGTCGTCGGCCCCGCCGGCACGGGCTGGAGCGCGCACTTCCTCGATCACTTCCGCGGCCAGCCGCTCAAGTCCGTCGCCGCACGCTGCACCGACCCCGCCGGCCGCGTCCATGCGCGCGCCGGCGAATGCCTGATCTCCGCCACCGGTATCGAAGGCGGCCTGGTCTATGCGCTCTCCGCGCCGCTGCGCGACACCCTGCTCGCGCGCGGCGAGGCCGTGCTCGAGCTCGACCTCGCCCCCGGCCGCAGCCTCGAGCGCCTCGCCGCCGAGCTTGCCCGCCCGCGCGGCAGCCGCTCGTTTTCCAGCCACCTGCACAGCCAGGCCGGCATCAAGGGCGTCAAGGCCGGCCTGCTGCGCGAATGCCTGGCGAAGGCCGAGTTCGACGATCCCGCCCGCCTCGCCGCGGCCATCAAGGCCATGCCGCTGCGCCTCGTCGCCACGCGCCCGCTCGACGAGGCCATCAGCAGCGCCGGCGGCGTGCGCTTCGAGGCGCTGGATGCGCAGCTGATGCTGCGCGCCCGCCCCGGCGTCTTCGTCGCCGGCGAGATGCTCGACTGGGAAGCGCCTACCGGTGGCTACCTGCTCACCGCCTGCTTCGCCACCGGCCTCGCCGCCGGAACCGCCGCCGCCGACTGGCTGTCGCAGCAACCCCGACCGCCCTGCCCCTGACGCCTCACTCCTTCCGCCTCACGCCTCACTCTTCACGCCTCGCACCCCAATGAACCTCCACCCATTCCTGGTCGCAATCGAAGTCGGCGGCACCCTGGCCTTCGCGATGTCCGGCCTCATCGAGGCCACCCGCAAGCGCATGGATATCGTCGGCGTGTTCTCGGTCGCCTTCGTCAGCGCCTTCGGCGGCGGCACCCTGCGCGACATCCTGCTCGACCGCCGCCCGCTGTTCTGGATCGAGAACCAGGAATACCTCTGGCTGGTGCTGGCCATGGTGGCGACGACGCCGCTATGGCTGCAGACCCTGCGCCACAAGGTCGGCGGCCGCCTGATGGAGCTCGCCGACGCGCTCGGCCTCGGCCTCTTCGCCATCTCCGGCGCCACTCTCGCCGACGCCGCCGGCATGCCGGTGCTGGTGTCGATGATGATGGGGGCGATCACCGCGGTGTTCGGCGGCGTGTCGCGCGACGTGCTGTGCAACGAGGTGCCCAAGGTCTATAGCGACCACCGCCCCTACGCCATGTGCGCGCTGTTCGGCTGCGGCGTCTTCCTCGCGCTCGACGCGATCGGCCTGCCGCTGCCGATCGCCACCCTGGCCGGCATCGCCGCCGCTACCGGCTCCCGCCTGCTCGCGCTCGTCTTCGACGTGCGCCTGCCGGCCTGGCCGGCGCATCGGGACTGAACGCGGGGTCGGCGAACGACCGCCTGCCAGTTACCAGTTCGACTCGCGCTCGGCCGTCGCGGTGATGCGGTGGATCGACAGGTCGGCGCCGTTGAACTCTTCCTCGTGGTCCAGGCGCAGGCCCACCGCGAGCTTGAGCCCGCCATAGACGAGCACCCCGCCGGCGAGCGCGACGGCGATCCCGAGCGCGGTCATGATCGCCTGCGAGGCGAACGCCACCCCGCCCAGCCCGCCCAGCGCCTGGCTGCCGAAGATGCCCGCCGCCAGCCCGCCCCAGGCGCCGCACAGGCCGTGCAGCGGCCACACCCCGAGCACGTCGTCGATCTTCCAGCGGTTCTGCGTCAGCGTGAACATCACCACGAACAGCCCCCCCGCCACCGCGCCGACCACCAGCGCACCGAGCGGGTGCATCACGTCCGAACCCGCGCACACCGCCACCAGCCCGGCGAGCGGCCCGTTGTGCACGAAGCCCGGGTCGTTGCGCCCGGCCGCGAGCGCCGCCACCGTGCCGCCGACCATCGCCATCAGCGAGTTGATCGCCACCAGCCCGGAGATGTTCTCCAGGCGCTGCGCCGACATCACGTTGAAGCCGAACCAGCCCACGATCAGGATCCACGCGCCGAGCGCGAGGAAGGGGATCGACGAGGGCGGATGCGCCGAGATCTGCCCGTTGCGCGCATAGCGCCCGCGCCGCGCGCCCAGCAGCAGCACCGCCGGCAGCGCGATCCAGCCGCCCATCGCATGCACCACCACCGAGCCGGCGAAGTCGTGGAACTCCGCCCCGAAGCTCGCCTTCAGCCAGGCCTGGATGCCGAAGGCCTGGTTCCACGCGATGCCCTCGAAGAAGGGATAGACGAAGCCGACGAGCAGGAAGGTCGCCGCCAGCTGCGGCTGGAAGCGCGCGCGCTCGGCGATGCCGCCCGAGATGATGGCGGGGATCGCCGCCGCGAAGGTGAGCAGGAAGAAGAAGCGCGTGAGCTCGAAGCCGTGGTGCTCCACCAGCGCGCCGGCGCCGGAGAAGAAATGCACGCCGTAGGCGATGCCGTAGCCGATGAAGAAATAGGCCAGCGTCGACACCGCGAAGTCGGACAGGATCTTGACCAGCGCGTTGACCTGGTTCTTCCGCCGTACCGTCCCCACCTCCAGAAAGGCGAAGCCGGCGTGCATGGCGAGCACCATGATGGCGCCCAGCAGGATGAACAGCACGTCGTTGCTCGTTTGAACGGGTTGCATGATGCCTCCGAAAGTGACGGGCATCCTTAGCAAGCACCGTTCCAGTGCGATGAATCGGGCGGAATCCAATGCGTCACGCCATGATGGTGCGCAGAAGACGCACCAGAGGGGTGCGTTCGTCAGGCAGCGCGCACCGTGGCGGGGCGTGGCGAGGAGCTCGTCATCGCGCGTGCCGGCCAAGCCGTCGCAGCGCGGACCGCCTGCCGTCCCGTACGCCGCAGGATCGCCGGCTCGTCGAAGAACCGCAGGTGTCGAGAGCCGACATGTCCGGTCAAGCGGGCGTATGATCCGCAGCCGACAAGCGCCAGTTGCGGCGCAGCAGCATGACGCGAAGGAAGTCTTGACTTGAAGGTTCGAGAGGTCCAGCACCCGGCGCACATCGTTCCGTTGGCCTTCCTGATCACGATCCTGATCGGGACCGCGCTGCTCATGCTCCCGGTCTCCCGCGCGGATGCGGTCGGCGCGCCATGGATCGCAGCCCTGTTCACCGCGGTGTCGGCCGTGTGCGTGACCGGCCTGGTGACGGTGGACACCGGCACCTACTGGTCGTCGTTCGGGCAGTGGGTGATCATGGCGCTGTTCCAGATCGGCGGCTTCGGGATGATGACCGCCGCCACGCTGCTCGGGCTGCTGGTCAATCGCTCCTTTCGCCTGCGCACGCGGCTCACGGCCCAGGCGGAAACCCACACCCTGGGGATCGGCGACGTCAGCAGCGTCGCCAAGCTCGTGCTGTTCGTGACCGTGATCGTCGAGGTGATGACCGCACTGGCGCTGGCTCTGCGCTTGCATCTCGGTTACGACCTGCCTTTGGCCGAGGCTGTCTGGAGCGGCCTGTTCCATTCCGTCTCGGCCTTCAACAACGCCGGCTTTTCGATCCACGCCGATGGCTTGATCCGCTACGCGTCCGACAGCTACTTCCTCGCACCCGTCATGCTTGCGATCGTGATCGGCGGTCTCGGCTTTCCGGTGCTGCAAGACCTCCGCAACAAGCTCAGGGACCCCCAGCATTGGTCGGTGCACACCAAGCTGACACTCGTGGGAACGGCCGTGCTGCTGGCTGGCGGCGCGATCTTGCTGCTTGCCTTCGAGTGGGCGAACCCGCGCACCCTCGGATCGATGCCGGCAGGGGACAAGCTGTTGTCGGCGATCTTCGCGTCGGTGTCGGCACGCACGGCCGGATTCAACTCGATCGATATCGGTGGGCTGACGCACGAGAGTCTCGGCCTGCACTACTTCCTGATGTTCATCGGCGGCGGCAGTGCCGGCACGGCCGGTGGCGTGAAGGTGGGCACGGCGATGATCCTGGTGATGCTGGTCATCGCCGAGATCCGCGGCCGGATGGACACCGAGGCCTTCGGCCGGCGCATCAGCCATTCGGCCCAGCGCCAGGCCATCACCGTGCTGGTCCTCAGCAGTGCGGTCGTCGTGCTGGGCACGGTGTTCATCCTGCACACCACCGAGATCGCCACCGACCGGGTCATCTTCGAGGTGATCTCGGCCTTCGCGACGGTCGGCCTGTCCACCGGCATCACTGCAGACCTGCCGGATTCCGCCCAGCTGATGCTGATCCTGCTGATGTACATCGGCCGGGTCGGCACCATCACATTGGCGGCGTCGCTCGCGCTCGGCGAGCACCGCATGCCCTTCCGCTATCCAGAGGAGCATCCCGTTGTTGGCTAGGTTATTTACAGAGCAGTTCGCCTTCTCGAAAGGCGACAGTGTGGTCGTGATCGGCCTCGGGCGCTTCGGGGGAGCCGTCGCCAATTCGCTGATGCAGCTCGGGCACGACGTGATGGGCATCGACCGCGATGCGGAGCCGGTGCACGAATGGGCGGATCTGCTCACCCATGCGGTGCAGGCGGACTCGACCAGTGCGATGACCATGCGCCAGCTCGGCGTGGGCGACTTCGCGCACGCCATCGTGGGGATCGGCGGCGACCTGGCCGCGAGCCTGATGACGGTGATGGCGCTGACCGAACTCGAGATCCCGGACATCTGGGTCAAGGCCATGACGCCCGAGCACGGCAAGATCGCCGAGCGCATCGGCGCACATCACGTGGTCTACCCGGAGGCCGACATGGGCGAGCGCGTCGCGCATCTCATCAGCGGCCGCATGATGGACTACATTGAATTCGACGACGGCTTTGCGATCGCGAAGATCCAGGCGCCGAGCGTCACGCACGAGCGCTCGCTCGCGGAATCGGCGGTGCGCGAGCACTTCGGCGTGACGGTCGTCGGCATCAAGCGCGCACACGAGGATTTTCAGCACGGCAAGCCGGGCAGCGTCGTGTTGCCGGGTGACCTGCTGATCGTTTCCGGACCGACGAAGAAGGTCGAGGCGTTTGCGGCCAGCGGTCGGCGCCGATAGCTGGCCAGCGTCGAGGTGGCGGCTGCGCTGCGACCGTGCCGGCCTGTGCAATGCTCTCATTCCCGGAAAGGCCGCGGAAGATGCTCAACTGGATCCTGAATCAATTCAAGCGACAGTCGGCCGAGGATCTCGAGCGGGCGCGGGAAATGGTAAAGGCCGCGGAAAGGGGGCACTCGCACCCGGACCTCGGGAAGGCACGCGATGTTGCGCGCACGCTCGGAATCGAAGTGGATGTCCATGCGAGCGCCGAGCAGCTCATCCAGGCAATCCGCCGTTACCTCGCGCGCCACGGCGAGATGTGAACCCGACCGCGCAAGACGCCGAACGAGCGCTCGAGCCGGGGGACGCCGACCGGCAGCACGGCAGCTTTTGAAGGATCCTCATCGGCTGGGAATCTGTCGTGGGAACATCGGGGTGATGAATGTCTCTTCCGCATCCGGTCGAGACCGCCACCGTCGGTTTGCCGCGCCCCAACGCGGGTTCGGGGCTGGGAGTGTTTCAGTCCGGCCAGATCGAGACGACCATACCCGTTTCGCCCTGCCGCTGCGAAAGGTGGAGGTTTCACTCCGGCCAGTGGCAACCGCTGGAACGGCGCGCCGGCGGGTGGGCCGTGATGACGGGTCCGTGGCGTTGCGGGCGCTTGGGTCAGGCGAAGGCGTCCGGGGCCTGCATCCACGCGGGAATGTCGCGTTCGCCGTGCAGTACGCGCCAGACATCGATGTGGTCCGCGCGTTCGACGTAAAAGACCAAGTAGGGGTAGCGTAGCGCGAAAGCCTCCACGAGCGCAGATCAGGAAGGTCCAGCTCATGCCCAGAGCGCGGCGAACCCTTCCCCGGATGGCGGGAGATGTGGGTATAAGCCCGTTCCAGTGCGTCGATGAAGCCCACCGCAACCGCCGGGGAGACCTCTTCGAGGTCGTGGGCTATGGCGGCGTCGACGTCCCGGTTTGCCTGTTCACGAGGAACGACGGGCTTCAACTTCACCCGCGAGATGCCGACTTGCCTGCTCCGTGCACCCGGCCACGCAGACTTTCAAAGTAGGCGGCATCCGCCGGCGGCGCCGGCGCAGTGGCTGGCAAGATTTGGCAAGATTGTGCTTCAGCGGCCGCTGCGCCAGGCGTCCAGATCGCTGCGTTCGATGTGAGTCTCGCGCGGGTTGATGTTGCCCGGCAGCAGGGGCCCATCCCATTGCTCGGTGGCCCAGCGCTTGACGTTGGCGTGCAGCTCGCATTGCTGTATCGCGTTTGCCAGCAGGACCTCGGCGTCGTGCGTCGAAATGCCTCCGCCGGCGAGCAATTTCGCCGCGTCGTGCAGCGTCAGGGTGGTGCCACCGTCGCTCGTGTTGGTCATTTTGATCTCCCGGGCCTTGCAGCGTGTGCCGAACCGCGATCTCGACAACGGTGCCGGCGGATGGTGCGGCGAGCCAGCGGGGCGCGGGATCGGGATCTGAACCCGAGTTCCATTCAGCCCCCCGTGGCGTAGGGATACAGCCGGCTGATGAACTCCTTGTCGCCCGATGACAGGGTGGTGTTGGTGCTGAAGATCTGCTTGCCGCCGGTGACTTCCTTCGGGAAGAAGTAGGACATGATGGACAGCGGATCGAAGGGTTTGGCAAAGGGGAAGCGGTCGGTCTCCCAAGTGCGGTAGAGGTACTGGTCGATGGTGTTCTGGTCCCAGTGGTTGGGCGGGCCGCCCAGGAGCTTGAGGACCTCCTTCCTGTCCCAGGGAATGTCGCCGCTGGGGTTGTTGTGTTCGTGGGCGAGGCCCAGCACGTGGCCGAACTCGTGCAGCACGACCGACTCGACGTCGTCGATCGGCAGCGCCGGCACAAGCCAGCCGAGGTTCATGGTCGGCTCGCTCGGCGGCACGGCCAGGGCGTTCGTGCCCTCGTAGGACCAGGAGCCGCCATCCTTGTCGAAGGCGACACGCACCTCGGCATCCTTGTCCTCGCTGGCGACGAAGAAGATGTTGGCGTAGGCGCTCCAGATCTGCGCAAGACGCAGGATGCGTGCCGCGAAGGCGCCGTCGGCGCCAAGGAAGCGCACCCTCAGGCGCGAGCCCGGCACCCACATCAAGGGGTTGGTCCTGCGTGCCGCCGCCTGAACCCCGGGCGCCAGGGCCTCTTCGACCGCAGCATGCCCAAGCTGCGATTGGGCGCGCGATGTCTCCGACTGCCAGCTGTAGAGCGCGGTGACGACCTTGATCGCGAGCGCCTCCGGCGTCTCGAAGGTCGATACCAGCCCTTTTTCCCGCAGGGCCTTGCGCAAGGCGGCGATCTTCTTGCCGCTGTCGTTGTCGCCGGTGGTGGAGTCCATCTGGTCCGGCGGCCACGGCGCGCGATTGTCGGTCAGGAAGATCAGGCAGGGCTTCTTGTGCTTCTTCGCCTCGAGGTACTCCAGCTCGGTCACCGAGCGGCGCTGGGGATTGCCGGCGCGCGGCACGTAGCCGTAGCGCCAGGCGAACAGGCCGATATAGACGTCGCTGTCGCGCACGTCGCGCAGGCACTTGTCGAGCGGGCGCTCGTCGGCGGCGACGTAGTCCTCCATCGCGATGACGTCGTGGCGCAAGGTCCGCAACTGCTCATACACGCGGCGCCGATAGTCCTTCAGGTCCTCGAAGGTCGAGGATAGGTAGATTTTCAGGCCCATCGCCTTCCCCTCATGCGGCCCCTGTGCTTTAAAGGTAGTGAGCCGCGGCAAAGTTGCAAGATGAACATCGGCTTTTCGGTCCGCCCGCATTGACCGCTTCCGGCGGGCTTTGCGGGCAGTCGGCCTCCGCGTGGCCCGGCAAAGTGCCGCAGCGTAATCGGGGTCTGTCCCCGTTTTTCATCGGCAAGCGGCGAGGTGTGGAGATGAACACGCTGGGATGGCAGGAACTGAAGGTGGTGGCACTCGCCGTCGACGACCTGGCGAGGGCGGAGGATTTTTACCGCAGCAAGCTGGGCCTCGAGCCGAGGCCGCAGGCGGACGGTGACGTCGGTTTCGCCCTGGGCGGCCTGACGCTCCTGCTCAAGCCGCTTGCCGGACCCGGCGGCGCGGCGGAGAAATCGCCCTATCCGCGCCTGACCGTTGCGGTTGCGGACGCGCCGCGGATGGAGCGGGAACTGGCTGCGCGTGGCGTCACTATCAGCGACGCGGTGCAACTCTATGAGGACGGCTGTTACTGGGTCGGCGCCTTCCTGGACAGCGAGGGCAACAAGCTGTGGTTCTGCTCCGAAGCCGGGAAGCCCGCGCGAAGTGTCTCTGGGGGCAGGTCTTCCCCTTGATTGCAGAGGAAACGCGGCCGTGGGGCTGCCCTCGGCTGTCCCAGGCCTTTCATGGCCCGGACGCGTCGCGGTCCGAGTGGGCGATGTGGCCGAGCAGCCAGTCGCGCAGCACCATCAGGAGCTCGACCGAACGCTCCTGGTCCGACAGGTCGCTCATGGCGCACAGGAGCGCGAGCTGATCGCGCAGCGCCTCGTGTTCCTGCCGATGGCGCGCCAGGTCCGGGTGGTCGCGTGCCTGCATCCACGCCTCCTCGCGCGCGAAGTGCCCGGTCACGTAGTCGTCGAGGGTGGCGAGTGCGCTGTGCAGGGCCGCGGAGCTGCGATCGAACAGCATCGCATCGAACACCATGTTCAGCGTGTCGATCAGCTTCTGGTGATCGGCGTCGAGGCTGTCGACCCCGAGCGAGAGCGCCGGGGTCCAGATCGCGATGGGCATGTCGGCCTCACTGCTCGAAACATAGCGAGATGACGCTGCTGCCGTCCGCGCGCTTGCGGTGGGCCATCGCGTCGCTGACCCGGTCGGCGAAGAAGCGGCCGTCCGGGGTGGTTTGCGCGTCCTGCGCCGGGGCCGCGCGCGTGAGACCGATGTGCAGCGTGCAGCCGTTGAAGGCGAGCTTCAGGCTGGAGGCGCGCTCGTCGAGCAGCTCGCGCAGGGTGAGCATGACGCGAACCTTGACGTTGTGGGCCACGTTCCATTCGTCGAGGATCCTCCGGACCTGGCGCAGGCGCTCGCCGACGGGGTGGCCGGGATCGAGGGCGACCGTGGCTTGGCGGGCGTTGCCCCAGCTCAGGAAGGCGTTGACCAGCAGCGCGGCGAACACGCCGATCGCGAGCGCCGAGGACATCAGCGGCTTCACCGAGTCGGGCAGTTGCGCGAACAGGGGGGCGTTGGCGACGCGTGCGATCGCCACCAGGAGCGGAAACGCGACCACACCGGCCCGGCGCATGTCCATCGGGACGGTGCCGAGGATCTGGAATCCGTTGGCGATGACCAGGCAGCCGGTGAAGACCAGCATCCCGCCGACCACGGGATCCGGCAGGGTGACCACGAGGTGCGTGAACGCCGGACTGAGTGCGAACACCAGCATCCATGCGGCGACGGCGATGCCGATGACGCGGCTGGTTGCGCCGCTCGCGTGCGAAACCCCCACGCTCGAGGTCGAGGAGTTCGTGCCGGTGCTGCCGAACAAGCCCGAGAGGGTGGTGGACAGCCCATCGACGAGCACGCCCCGCCGGATCGCGTGCATCTCCGGCCGAACCCAGGCGGCGTCGTTGATCCGCGCACAGATGTCGACGGCACCCATGGTCTTGAGCGACGCGGCGACCGCGGCGAAGAGGAAGGGGAGCAAGTAGCCGACGTCGAATTCGAGCCCCAGATGTGCGGAGGAGGGCAGGCCGAACAGCGCCGACGAGAAGGCGTCGCTTGCGCTGCTCGGGCCGGGGATGCCGGTCGTCAGGTACACGAGATAGCCGCAGGCCATGCCGAGCAGGGAACAATACAGGCGCCAGCGGCCGCGCCCGAAGACGCCGAAGACCACCGAGACGAAGAAGGTGGCGCCGCCGACCACCAGGCCGGGGACGCCCGCGCCGGAGAGGCGGTTCAGGCCGATGACGCCGATCTCGATGCCGACGATGATGATCGAGAGCGCGACGATCTCATTCGGGAAGAATCGGCGGGCCCGTACCAGCAGGCTGGCGAAGAAGGCCTGGAAGATCCCGGCGACCAGCGTCATCCCGCACACGACCGGCAGCCCGCCGGTGGCCGCGGCGAGCGAGGCCGACAGATAGATCCCCGAGTTGCAGCTGACGATGAAATACCCCGAGCCGAGTCGTCTGCTGCACTGGACCAGCGTCGCGATGGCCAGCGCGATGAGCGAAAACGAGAGCACCCCCTCGGCGGCGGCCGCGTCGACGCCCGCGGCCCGGCAGATCATGACGACGATCGCCAGGTTGGGCGCCGCCACCATGAAATGCTGGAGCCCGAGTGCAGCGAGCGTCAGGGCGCGCGGTTTATCGTCCAGTCCGTGGATGAGGCTGTCCGGCCGTCGCGCCATCAGGGAGTCGGACCCGCGGCGGATACCGGGAAACATCATCGTGATTCTCCGAGTCCGCGGATAGGTGGAACGATGGCGGCGAACGATCCGGGCGCGCCCGACCTCGGGCCGGCTGCAGGTGTGGAACACCCTTCAACCGGCCGGCCGCGTCAGGGTGGGAATGGCGCTCGGGCGTTGCGCGACAGGCGCTTCGTCGCGGGCGATTGATTCAACATAGACGAGGAAACAGGCGGGGTCAGGCCTTTCGTTCGACGCTCACCGCGCTGTCTGCCGGCGCTCGTGTGCCGACGATGCGAGCCGCGTCTCCACTGCATTTCGGCGCGCCAGAGTTTGCGAGGCACCGGTTAGCGCCCAAGATCGCTGGATCGCCTCGGCAAGGCAGATGATGATCGCCGCGCCCCTGTGCGTCGTTTGTGGCCGGTTCTAGTGCGCTGGGGGGTATGGCCGCCGACTTTCCGTCGCGTGAAGGCCGGACCGGAGCGCAGGCCGAGTGCGTGACTACGCGGTGGCCAGATTGCCCGGATTTGGCTGCACCATGGCTACATGGCGCCACAAAGCACAACGCCAGCCCCGGGAGGCTGGCGCAAGTGCTTGAATTCAGATGGAGCGGGCGATGGGAACATCATCGTGTTCCCAACTCGTTGATTGATAACGAGTTTTCCGCACTCGGCGAACCGAGATGGACATAATTATGGACTGAAAAACCACGCTTGGTCAACGCGCGCTCCGAGCAAGTCCAGTGCGAGCCATGGACAGCCAGCAGTAGCCAATGTACCCGAGCGCTCAACGTCACGAGGCCGGTTCATCTCCCTTTGGCAGGAACTCCTCGCGGGCGCGCTGCAGAAACCGCTTCATGGGCTCAGAGGGTTCGGCGCTGCGGCGCAGCAGGTAGGTGGACAGCATGGGCGGCGTGCCGGCCAAGGGGCGAACGGTTATGTCGGGGCGGTTCAGGGTCTGCACCTGCGAGGCAATGGCGAAACCTAGGCCATAACCGGCACCGACCAGAGTCAGCATCACGCCTAGGCTCGTCACCTGATCTACCAGCTTGAGCGGCTTGGACGCACCTTGAAGCACCGCCTGGATCTGGTGGTGGCAGCCCGATCCCGCGTCCGGATGGCACAGTACCAACGGAAACTTCAAGGCTTCATCCAATGGCGCTTCCGCGTGCGCCAACAAGGGGTGGCGCACGGGCACGATCACCGACAGAGGATCGGTCCACACGGGCTCGGCGACAAGGCCTTCGCTCACCGCGTCCGACAGCGCAAAACCGATGTCCAGCAGATCGTTGTGCAGGCCCTTGAGCTGCTGCGCGAAAGGCAGCTCGAAGACGCGAATCTCCAGTTCGGGCTCTTCCTCGCGGCTGCGCGCCAGCAAGGTGGCAATGTGGGGCTGCGCCAAGCTGTCGCAGATGGCGATGCGCAGATAACCCTGATAGCCCTGCGCCGCCGCCTTTGCGGCACTCACCGCCTGCTCCACGGTGGCCAGCACGCGCCGGCACTCACCGAGGAACACTTGACCGGCCCAGGTCAGTCGCGTCTGGTGCGCGCTGCGGTCGAACAACTGCACGCCGAGCGTGGCTTCGAGATTTCGCATTGCGCGCGACACAGGCGATTGTTCTACGCCAAGGCGCTCGGCCGCTCGCGCGAAATGCAGTTCTTCCGCGACCGCAACGAAATAGCGCAGTAGTCTGAGTTCCAATGCGGCCTCCTGTTTGCCTCGTTCCTGGCCTGCGTCCACCTCATGCGGATTGCGCCTCGCTTTCTCCTTCGATGATTGGCAAGAGGTTCCGGCGTTGCATGCTTGCCTATTCGGATAGGCAGATCGCATCCGAAAATTACGGAGGTTGAGGCGGAACGCTACCTGGCCGAAGACCTGAGAACCTCAATCGCCGCGACGCTGCACTACCGCCTGATCCACAGGTTCAGTTCAATCAATTCCCGGGTTGCAGCTCCACACGCACCTCGCGCGATTTGCCGGCCCGCTCCACTGACAAGACCACCACATCGCCGACCTTCCTGTCGTCTAGCCGCGCGAGCAGCTTGGCCACATCGTCCGTCGCCTGGCCATCAACATCGATGATGCGGTCGCCCGGCACGATGCCTTGCGGCGTGACTTCGACACCCGCGAGGCCGGCCTTGTGCGCTGCCGAACCAGGGGTAACACGCAACACGAACACGCCCTTGCTTCCAGTCAGCGCCAGCAGGCGCTGATTGAGCTGTTCGTCCACCTCAATGCCCAGCGCCGGACGGATGTACTTACCGGTCTTGATGAGTTGCGGGACTACGCGCATGACGGTGTCCACCGGCACGGCGAAACCAATCCCGGCCGAGGCGCCGGAGGGGCTATAGATCGCCGTGTTGATGCCGATGAGCCTTCCTGCCGAATCGAGCAGCGGCCCACCGGAGTTGCCAGGGTTGATGGCGGCGTCGGTCTGGATCAGGTGATCGATGGCCGGGCCGCCCGCTTCTCCGGGTAACGAGCGGTCGAGCGCGGAGACGATGCCGGTGGTGAGCGTCCAGTCCAGGCCGAAGGGGTTGCCGATAGCGAACACCTTCTGACCCACCTTGAGGTCGGCACTGGTGCCGACCGGCACGGCCGGCGGGCGCTTGAAACCGACGCCGATCTTGAGCACAGCGATGTCGTGCGCGGGGCTCGTCCCCACCAGTGCGGCCTGGTAGTCGCGGCCGTCGGCCAGTTTGACGGTGGCTTCGGACGCGCCCTGGATGACGTGGAAGTTAGTGACGACGTGGCCGGCGTCGTCCCAGATGAAGCCCGAGCCAGTGCCGCGCGGCACGGAGAAGACGTTGCGCGTCCAGACATCGCGTACCAATTGTGCGGTAGTGATGTAGACCACCGAGGCGCGCGATTTCTCGAACAGTTCGATGGTGGCTTTCTCGTCCGCCGCCAGATCGCCACGCGCCGTCACAGTGCGTTCTGCCGCCTCGCGCGGACTGAACCAGGCCTCGATGGCGGGCAGGAACTGCCACAGCAGCATGAGCGCGGCAATACAGGCGGTGATGAAGAGCCAGCGCCGGACGAAGTGGTCCGGCGCGGGACGTTGGTACGGGTCGGGGTAGGCCATGAGAGGTCTCCTGTTGATAGGCAATCAGCGCCACAGCCCGCTCGGGCGCCAGCGCGGTGGGCGCGGCGTCAAAGCGGATTCCGGCAAGAAATGGGGCGCGTGGAGTGGCAACGCTGATGCTGGCCCAGGCGCCAACGTCAGTAGGCGTGAGATGCGTTCTTGCGTGGCCGGATGCGTGCGCAACCAGGAGGGTTCGGGATTGCCCCATCCCGGCCACAGCCAGGCACGCCAGGAGCGGCTGACCCGCTCGATTTTCGCCAGCGCGGACGCCAGCCCCCGCGGGTCGCCAGTCAGTTCCGCAGCGAGGCGGTCAGCGTCGAACTCACGCACGCGAGACAAGCCGAGCTGTGCGAGCAGGGCCAGCTGGGGCGATGCGGCCAATAACAATAAACCAGGCCAATAGACCTCCGCCGCGCCAACCAGCAGCGCGGGCAGGCTCAGCAGGATAGCGATCTGTCCCATAAGGGCCAGTAGGCTCGTGAAGCGACTGACGGAATCCGCCAGCCCCATGACGCGCAGATCCTCACTGGCGATGTGCGCGATCTCGTGCGCGAGCACACCCGCCAGCTCGCGTGGGCTCAGGCGGCGCAGCAGGCCATCGGTGAGGGCGATCGATGCCTCCTGCTTCGATCCGGTGGCGAAGGCGTTGACGACGGCACTGGGCACGTAGTGCGGCACCGGCGTTGCGGGCAAACCGGCACGGACGGACAGCTCGTGCAACAGGGCCCAAATTTCCGGGGCTTCGTGTGGGTGCAGCGCCCGGGCGCGGTATAGGCGCAAGGTCAAGGCGGATGCGGCTGCCGGTTCCAGCAGCAGCGTGCCTGCAACGGCAAACAGCGCGAGCCACAGGTCGCTTTCCCCGAACAGCAGGCTTCCTGCGGCGGCTGCGATCCCGACCAGGGTCAGGACCAACAGTCCGGTCTGCAGGCGGTTGAGCCAGCGGTGTTGCAACAGCGCCGTGCGCGGGTCACTGGGATGATGACGGGTCATGCTCAGATGTCTCGGCGGCGCGGTCGCCGCGCTTGCGCAGCAGCCAGTAGGTCGCACCCAGAGCCAGCGTGGCGCCTGCCAGCGCGGCGATCTTGCCAGGGCTCGCCTCGGGGTCAAGGATCACGAACTTGCGCGCCAGCGCGATCAGACCGATGAGGATCACGGTCTTGACCTGGATGATGCTGTCCCGACGCAGCGCCACGCGAACAATGGAATGCTTGAACTCCATCGCGATCAAGAGCGTCATGATCATGCCGAACACACTCTGGAATACCTTGTGATCCAGGGGATTGAAGGCATCGAGGACCAGCAGAGTGAAGACGATGGCGATGAGCTGGAACAGCGACACCACGATGATGACGGCAATTACCGCCGACAGCACGAGCGCGACGACCTGCTCGAAGCGCTCGTATAAACTCATGATGGCCCATTGGTCACGGAAGACCTGAAATGGGTTAAGGCGTGTTGATTTCATGACGATGAACTCCCTGGAAAACGGCTGCTGTCGAGACGGCGGCGCATTGCGCTGATGTGTCCTTCAATCAGCTCGGTCGACATGCCAAGCGTCGACATCACCTGTTCCGCCAGCCCAATAGCTGCGGCAAAGGATTGATGGTACACGCGCACGTTGGGCATGGCGCGAAATGCATCGGCCGCGGTCGTACTTCTGCATGACACCCACAAGGTCAGCGCCGGACGGCGCTCGGCAATCGCCTGGGCGATGCGCAACGCTTGCTGGGCATGGGCGAACGTCAGCACCACCATGTGCGCATGCGTCAAGCCGGCAGCCAGCAAGGTATCGGGCCGACTGGCATCGCCATGGAACACCGGCGCGCCGGCGGCACGCGCGGCCTCGACCTTCTGCGCGTCCGCCTCCAGCAGCAGATGCGCCACGCCGGCGTGGCGAAGAATCTCGCTGACGGTCAGGCCAAGCTCGCCCGCGCCGCAAACGATGACATGGTCTCGATATCGCGCTGTCTGCGCGGCGATCTCGACTTCTTCAGCCTGGGGTGGCTGAATGACGCCGCCGGTGCGGCTCAAGAACCGGGCAAGTACATCGTGATGGCGGATCAGTAGCGGTGCCAGGGCCATGCTGAGCACCAGCGCAACTAGCATGGGTTGTACGACGGTCGCGGGGATCAGATGCTGCTGCAAGACCATGCCCAACAACAGCAGGGCGAACTCGCCGCCATGCCCCAACGCTATGCCCGTGCGCCAGGCATCGAGGGCGGACAAGCGCGTCGCCCGCAAGGCCAGGGTATTGAACACGATCTTGACCGGCACCAGCACTGCCAGCCACGCGAGCACCGCCAGTGGTGCCGAAAGAATCTGTGCTCCGTCCAGTTGCAGGCCGATGGTCACGAAGAACACGCCCGACAACACATCGCGAAACGGTTTGAGGTGGCTTTCCATGTGGTGCCGGAAGTCGCTCTCGCCCAGCACCATCCCGGCGAGGAAGGCCCCTAGGGCGGCGGATACGCCGACCGCGTGCGCAGCGGCGGCGGCAGCCACCACCACGCACAAGGAGACGAGCACGAACGATTCCTCGTGGCCCCGCCGCGCCACCCAGCCCAGCAGGCCATGCAACAGACGGCGCGAAGCAACCGCCGCTGCTGCGAACAACACCAGCACGCCCAACACTTCGAGCAGCATGCTCTCGACCTTCGGCGACTCGCCGCGCGCCCAGATCGCCAGCAAGGCCAACAGGGGCACGCTGGCCAGATCCTGAAAGACCAGCACGGCGATGGCGCTGCGGCCATGGCGTGTGGTGAGTTCACCCTGGTCGGCCAACTGCCGGCTGACCAGCGCCGTGGAAGACATGGCCGCCGCAGCGCCGAGCAGCGCAGCGCTCTGAGCTGGCTGCCCCAACCCCATCAGCATCAGGGTCAGAGGTGCGGCCACAACGACCATCTGCAAACTGCCAGCCACCAGTACGGTCTTGCGAGTGAGCCAAAAGTGCCCGAGGGAGAATTCCAGTCCGACCATGAACAGCAGTAGCGCCACTCCCAGCTCGGACAGAAAATCAAGCGCTTCTCCCGGCGCGATCACGCCGGTGACTGAGGGGCCCAGTAAGGCGCCGGCGGCGAGGTAACCCAGCAAGGCGGGCACTCTGAGCGCAGCCGTCACCACGGCGGCCAGACTGCACGCCGCCAGCAGACTCAGCGTAACGCCCAGCAGGCCCTGCATCGGTCAGCGCCCAAGCTGTGCCGATACCCAGCGCACGATGTCCTGCGCGCCCATGGCGCCGGCCTGACGGGCGATCTCACGTCCCCCCTGGAACAGGGCGAGTGTCGGAATGCTGCGGATACCGAACTGCGCGGCCAGGTGGGGCTCAGCCTCGGTATTCACCTTTGCCAGCCTGATCCTGGGTTCGAGTTGGCGCGCGGCTTGTTGAAACTGCGGTGCCATCATCTTGCACGGCCCGCACCAGGGCGCCCAGAAATCGACCAGCAGCGGCAAATCGCTGCGCTCCACGTGGCGCGAGAACGTCGCCGTGGTCAACTCGATGGGTTCGCCCGTGAACAAGGGCTGCTGGCAGCGGCCGCAGTTGGGATGTTCCGATAGCTTCGCAGTCGGTACGCGGTTGATGGACTGGCAATGCGGACAGACGAGGTAAAGATCATTCTTCATGGTTCGCCTCCTTGGACCACAGTGAGGCTGCCGCGCTTCGGGTCACAGACAATGCCGACCAATCAACGCCTTGGAGCCAATCGTTCCCGTCTTTGCTTACTCCGGCCTCTTCCAAATGAGCAGCGATGAACGCTTCGGCCTGCATGAGCCACCTTTGGACAGTATCTTCCTGACTAGGAATCAGCAGGATTTCAGAGACGCTGCTGGCATCCAGCCCGTCCACACGGATAAGCAGAAAAATGCGCCGCCACAAACGCGGCATGTCCTTCAGCAGGTCGAATACAAAAGCGAACTCGCTCGACCAATCAACTAGCTCCTCCTGTTCCGCGATCGTTGCGGCATCGGGATGCTGACTGTCAGCGATGATATCGGCCAGCCTGAGTGTGTCATCGGGCTGATAAAATTCGAAGACTTCCTCTTCCACCATGGCCTCGGCGACGTCCTGGGCATCCGCTTCGACCGGCGCGTCCAGAGAAACGAATTCGCCAAATTGCCGGCTGTTTGCCACTTCGTGATCCAGGACGGCGAACAGATGCTTCAGAAGACCGAAGTAAGCCGCTTTTTCTGGCTCTATGCCCTTTCCAGTGGAAATTGACTCAACAACAAACATGACGGTAGCGCCCGTATTCGCGGGGGATCGCCGGCACCATGGGGTTCTTCGGTAGATGCTCGAGCTTGGACATGCGCAGGTAGGCGACGGCGATGAAATTGTCGAGGTTGCGGAAGCCTCGGGCGGCGGTCTTCGTCTGCTGAAGCTGCCCGTTCATCGCCTCGACGTAGGCGTTGCTGCGCCCGTCGAGCATGCCGCGGAGCACGCCGCCCAGATGCGCCTTGACCGTGGCGCCGAGCCGCTTGAAGGGTTCCAGGCGAGAGCGTCGGGCCCAACTGATCCACTTCATCAAGGCCCCGCGGGCGACCTCTTCGCAGTTGCTCGCCGCCGCCTCGCGGTAGACGAGCCGCAGGCCCTGCTTCATCCGCCACGCCCGCGCACTCTTGAGGCCCGAGCGCTGCAGCCAGTTCATCGCGTCGCACTGTGCCGGCGTCCATTGCGGCGGGTTCTTGCGCATCGCCCACAACAGCTGGCGCAGCGTCTTCTTGTTTCCCGTACCGGCCGCCGCGCGGACCGCGGCTGCGGCGCTGCGCATCTCCTCGCGGCGAACCTCGTCCATCGCCGTATTGGCCAGGGCCACGACGTGGAAACGGTCGTAGCTGACCTGCGCCGTGGGCAGCGCCTGGGCAATCCCCTTGGCGTAGGCCGCGCTCATGTCGATGCAGGCGTGCTCGATCCGCTCCGGCTCGCCACCGTGCGCGCGCAGGTCCTGGGCAAAGGCCTGCAGGGTCGCGTGGTCTCGCCCGGGCGTGGCGAACAGCAGGCGCTTGGCCTCCAGGTCATGCACCACGGTGATGTACGCGTGCCCGCGCTTGACGCTGGTCTCGTCGATGCCGACGTAGCGCACGCCCGACATGTCATCCCGAGCGCGTGCACCGTGAACGTAATGGCGGATCCGCCCCCACAGCCGCTTGGGCGCGACGCGCATCTGGGCGGCGGCCTGGCGCACGGGCAACTCGCTGCACAGGGACAGGCCCAGCGCCTCGAACAGCAGCGTGAAACCGCTGCCCTCGCGAGCCCACGGCACCGGCAGCTGCGTGGTCTTGCCGCAGCCCGAGCACTGCACGCGCGGGATGTCGGCATGGAGCCACGCCTCGAACTGAAAGAAGTCCAGGTGACGCCAGCTGCGCCGCACTCGATCGTGGACCGGCTGATGCGCCGCCCCACAGGCCGGACAGGGCACGCGCTTGCCGGCGTGCTCGACTTCGAAGTCGATCCGCCGCTTCGCGGTGTCGAGGTCCACCTTGGCGACGTACCAGGGCGGCTGCAGGCCGAGCGCGGTGGTGAAGAGGGCTTCGATCGGAGAGCTCATGGTCTGTGCGGGTGCGGGTGCGGGTGCGGGTGCGGGTGCGGGTGCGGGTGCGGTCAAGATCGGGGCGTTGTACCACCGATCACACGGTTTGTTGTTGAGGGCACCTCGAATAACCCGAGGTTTTCAGTGAATCCCGCCGCGCAATGATGACCGCGACCGAGTTCGGTCCAATTTCTCTGGCAACCCACCGTCTTTCTCGGCGGGGTTGCCCCGTTTTTGCCTCGAATCGCCCCAGGCATCGGCGATTTGGCCCACTTCGGGTGTCAGAAGGCCTGGATTCCGGCCTTCTGGAAATACGTCAGCCGCTTCAGGTTGTAGCAGGCGGCCATCATCGTCATCGCGAAGCTCGCCCGCGCCTGGCCGATGGTGCGCAGCAACTTGCCACCCATCTGCTCGATGGCGGCAAACACATGCTCGACTCGGGCGCGCGTTTTGGCGATGCGCTGGTTACGCCGCTGCTGGCACTCGGACAGCGGCTTGTTACGCTTGCCCTTCCTCTGGATCTGATTCCGGAAGCCCTTCTCTTTGAGCCAGGCTTCACGCGCCTCGGACGGGTAGCCCCGGTCGGCATAGACGTCCCGACTCGTGTTGCCCGCATCGAAGACGTTGTCGAAGTGCTGGCTGTCGTGCGTACTCGCCGTGTCGGTCTCGATTCGGCGAATGATCTTGTATTTCTTGTCGACGTTGATCGAGAGCTTGTAGCCGAAGTGGCTCTTGCCGTGCTTCTTGGTCCAGGTGGCGTCGATGTCCCTCTGCCGCCGCTTCGCAGGCTTCCAATCGGCGGGCATCGCACCTTGCTCGATCAGTTCCTTCTCGCCTCGGCTGTTGTGCTGCTTGGGGGCGGGGACCAAGGTGGCGTCGATGATTTGACCGCCGCGCGCGATGAAACCCTTCCTGAGCAGCTGCGCCGAGACGCCGTCAAAGAGCGCCTTGGCACCGGCTTCACCGATCCGGTTCTCGAAGGTCCATACGGTAGTGCGGTCCGGGACATTGGTCGCGTTCGCCAGTCCGCAGAAGCGCTTGTAGCTCATCCGGTCGAGCAACTGGTACTCCATCTGCTCGTCGGACAGGTTGTACAGGCGCTTGAGCACCAGGATCCGTACCATGGTCTCGGTCGGGTACGGCGGGCGCCCGCCCTGCGCGCTCACCGGGCGCGGCGCAACCTCATCCACCTCGGCCGCCAACGCCGCAAAGTCGATGTGCGACTCGATCTCGACCAGCGGGTCGCCCAGCGAGTCGAGCTTCTTGCGGTGGTGTTCGTCAGCGAACAGGTCAGTCTTGATAGCGCTACGCGGTTTCATCGGTGCAGGTTGCTGGGTTCAGGACGTCGTAATTTTAGCAAGGGCGGGCGGGACGGAGGTTTTTCGAGGCGCCCTTGAGTCAATTTCCACTGGAAAGGGCATAGAGCCCTTTTTCTTCCGGCACGGATTGCCATTCCACCTCAGCTTGGACAATCGCTTCATCCACCACGTCGCGCAGCGTCGGATAATCGCGCGGTACATCGCCGACGGCCCGCAGATAAGCCAGCTCACGCCTTGCGACAGCCTCAAGTTTCGACAGTAGAGGCATTCGGGTCGCCTCGGCCTCATGGGCGGCTGATGCGGGTTTTGCGGCAATCCGCACCTTGAGCTCGCGCAAGCGCTCGCGTCGTGCTTTGCGCTTGATTTGATCCTGAGCATGCAGTCGGTCAAAATGCTTCTTGGCCTGACGGAACAACGACTGTGCGAGCATCTGCGCGAGGGGCGTCAGCTCGTCATGTGATGCAGTAACGCTGACAATCTTTTTGCCGGGCAGGTGCATATAGCCACTGGCCAGAAATTGCCGCTTGATCTTGTCGCGATCAAGGACGATTTGAAGTCGCACTGAATCTTTAGTGTGTTTGTCGAGCAATGGCTTGAGGGCGTGCTCGATCACATTTCCCAAAGCTCTCTGCCAAGGTTCATGAAACTCTTTGTCGATAGCTCGATAGCTATATTGAATCTGCATGCATGACTCCTTCGATGTCATTTCTATGGAGGTATGAATCGAGGATGCTCATATCCATAGAATTTAGTTTGACCCGCTCTTATCCCTGGCGCGTTTTGCGAAGACGCCAACTCAAGAACAAAAGCGTGACACCATAGACTGCCGCATAGAAGCCCAACAGCCAGCCTGCGGCCAGGAATGACTCGACCGGACGGGAAAAAAATATCCACAAGACGATAGCGCCAAGGACAATCGAGAGCAGTCCACTGAAGGCAAGCCAAATTTCACCCTTGATTTCTTGACGCAGCCGAACGGCGGCGGATATCTCCAGCACACCGGTGAAAATCGCCCAGAAGCCCACGCTAGCCCATAAAAAAGAAGCCAAGACTATCGTGGCGACCCAAGGAGCAACCAGGACGACGACGCCCGTAAGTATGCCGACAATGCCGCTGAACAGCAGCCAGCCCCAGCGCTCTTTTTTCTGGATATGGCGCACCGCTGCAACCAAGTTGAAAGCGCCATTGACCAAGGAAAATGCGCCGAACATGATGGTCATGGCCAACAGAGCCGATTGTGGCATCCAGAACGCAAGGGCTGCAAAAATCAATGCCAAGACACCGCGCAGCACAAAAAGCCACCAATTTTGGCTCAGCGAACACAGTGCTTTGGTGGGGTCATCCGCATTGGAATTAGCGGTGGTGTCTGTGTTCATGCAATATCTCCTAAAGATCTATACAAAATAAAAAATCAAACACTCATGGGACAAGAGAGGGGGCGCTATGCGCCCCCTCTCCAGGGGTTTCAGAACAACTTGGACAGTTTTGCCTTGATTTCATCGAGCCAGCCTTTTCCGCCGCCTCCCCCAGCCGTCTTTTGCTTGACTTTCTTGAGTTCAGCATACAGGGGCTCAAAGTCCTTCTTCTTTCCATAGCCCAGCAGTTCTGCCATTTCCAACTGCTGCCGCGCTTCGTTCAATAATGTCTCCAGGCGCTCATTGGACGCTTCGCTCCGCTGACCATCTTCTACCAAGGTCTCGGCGCGCTTCAGGAGCAGCTTCGCACGCAGGACGGGCAGCGGAAGCACGCTGCGCTCCTCGACCAGCGTGCTGAGCGCTGACTGCAGCGCGGCTTTGGCTTCTTCGATCTTGCCCTGATCGATCAGCGGCACGACTGCCTTCACGGCTGCGGGATAGGACGCCAGAGGGATGTTGGTGACCGCGATCACGATTTCACTGGCCAGCAAAGCCAGCACGTGACGTGCCTGTTGCACCTCGCCATGTTTGAGGGCATCCAGCGCCTCGTCGGTCATCGCCTCAATGGTTTCCGTGTTGGCGAACAAGTCGTGCACGATGGTGCGCACATCAACGGGGGCCAGGGCGAGCGTGGGTTCGCGCGCAACGATCAGCTCCAGCTTTCCCGTCACTTCGGCCAGCGTTGCCAATGCGCGTGCAGCGTCCTTTCCGTCAAGTGCGGCCAGCGCTGATTTGGTCAGCGCCAAGGCCGAGACGGCCTCATCGAGGACTTGTTTACGTTTGTCTGCCGCCTGCGAGTCCGTTTCCTTCTGAACCTCAGGCTGTACCTCCGTGACGACTTCAGCCTTGGCCTCTGGACTGACAGGAAGGCTGCTTACCGCGGCCTGTTCGTTTATTTCTTTGTTCGTCGCATTGGGATTCGATGTTTGCTCATTCATGGTGATATGCCTCGTGTGAGTTAGTGAAAATAGGCGAATCTATTGGGGCTGACTGCGAACATCGCGAGACTGACCGACCGAACAGTCGGCCCCTTCATCACCTCAAAACAGCTTTTGGAGGCGCGTCTTCAACTCGTCGAACCATCCCTTGCCGCTTTTGCCACCAGCCGACTTTTGCTCAATGGACTTCACATGATCGAAGATGGGTTTGAAATCCGCCTTCTTGCCATAACCCAGGATCTGCGCCATCTCGATCTCCGTGCGCACGGACGACAGCAAGGCGCTGAGCTCCTCGTTCTGCTTGGCATCGCGCTTGTCGGTCTCGGCCAGCTTTTCAGCTTTTGCCATCGCGGCTTCAGCCCGTAGCACGGGCAGAGGAAAGGCGACCGAGGTCACCACCAGCGTGTTCAGTGCTCGGGCGAGTTCCGCCTTGGCGTCGTCGATCTTGCCGCTGTCGATGAGCCGTGCGGCCGACTTGATCGCTGCCGGGTACGTTGCCATCGGCAGGTTGTCGGTTTCGATCACGATTTCGCTGGCCAGATTGGCGACGATGGGCCGGGCCTTTTGCAGCTCGCCATCACCCAAGAACTCCCGAGACAACTTGACCGCCTTCTTCACCGATTCCACGTTGGCGTGGATATCGTGGGTGATGACGCGTACATCGACCGGCGCCAAAGCAAGTTTGGCGTCGCGTGCCAATACCAGTTCCAGCTTTCCGCTGGCCAGTTCCAGCGCAGCGAGCGCCTCCTTGGTCTTCTTTGCATCAAGGAGTGTCAAAGCCTCCTGGGTCTTGGTGAGCGCCGTGATGGCGTCCTGAGTGAGCTCAGCACGCTTTTTTTCGGCTTCCCGGGCGGCCTTGTCATCTACCTGTGGCTGCGCCGCCTTGGATGCGGCAGAGGGTGCTGCAGCACCTGGGCTAGAACCTGCCGCCGATTGGGCCTGAGCCGGTCCGCTCAGTCCGACGACGACCGCCAGGGCAAGTGCGGAGAAGGTTGATTGGGGCTGTTTGATATTCATGATCTTGGGCTCCTAATTAAAGTTAGTTGACTGAGATTTCAATCTGTTTCGGTTTGGCTTGCTCGGGCTTGACAAGCCGCACTCCCAGCGCGCCGTCTTTCATCAGCCGTCACCTTGGTCGGATCAACGTTGTCAGGCAAGACAAAGCTGCGCACAAAGCGGCCATACGCACGTTCGATGCGGTGGAACTTCTTGCACTGCTTCTCTTTTTCCAGTTTGCGCTCGCCGCTGATGGTGAGCACGCCGTTTTCCGCGCTGACGCGCGCGGCATCCTTGGGGACCTCCGGCAGATCCAGCTTGAGGAGGAAAGCGTTCTCATCCTCGCTGATGTCCGCCATTGGTGCCCAGTCCGCCGTGGTCATGGCTTCGTTGCCGGTATGGGCGCCCCGTCGCTAGGGTATTCGTCCGAACATCGTCGCCAGGCGGTTTTGCAATTCATCCAGTTCCCGGAAGGGGTCCCACGGAGTCAATGCAGACATATCGGTTCTCCTTGAACAATGCCGGCGAATTGGATGACGCACCGAACAGAGCCGCCGGCTTACTCTGAATGGCACCTACTACTGTTTTCAGTTCCGAACAAGTCCTTGAGTCAATTGACGGATATCGCTTTCGTCGAGCGTTTCCCGCGCCAGCAGTTCGCGCGCACAACGCTCCAGCACCGCGCGGTTGGTGTCGAGGATCCGGTAGGCGCGCTCGAACACGCCCATCACGATGTCGCGGATGGCCTGATCGATGCGCGCCTGGGTCGATTCGGCCACCCGGCAGCCGCCTTGGGCCAGTTCCGGTGTATCGAGAAAGCGTGGCCGCTGCGCCTCGAAGGCGATGTAGCCCAGTCCTTCGTCCATGCCAAAGCGGGTGATCATGTCGCGGGCAATGTCGGTGGCCCGTGCGAGGTCATCGGCAGCCCCGGTGGACAGCTCGCCGAACACGAGCTTCTCGGCCGCACGACCGCCCAGCAGTACGGCGATCTTGTGCTCGAGATCGGTACGCGTCATCAGGAAGCGGTCTTCGGTGGGGCGCTGCAAGGTGTAGCCCAGCGCGCCGATGCCGCGCGGGATGATCGAGATCTTGTGCACGGGGTCGGTGCCGGGCAGCGCCAGCGCCACCAGCGCATGGCCCATCTCGTGATAGGCCACGGTTTCCCGCTCCTTGGGATTGAGCACTCGGTTCTTCTTCTCCAGGCCCGCCACGATGCGCTCGATGGCGGAGGTGAAATCCTGCAACTCCACGGCGGACGCTTTGCGCCGGGTCGCGGCCAGCGCGGCCTCGTTGACCAGGTTCGCTAGGTCTGCCCCCGAAAAGCCCGTGGTCAGCGCAGCCACCTGTTCGAGATCGATATCCTGAGCCAGCGTCACCTTCTTGACGTGGACTTTCAGGATGTCCAGCCGTCCTTTCTTGTCGGGCCGGTCCACCAGCACCTGACGGTCCAAGCGACCGGCGCGCAGCAGCGCCTGGTCGAGGATCTCCGGCCGGTTGGTGGCTGCAAGGATGATCAGCCCGACCGAGCTGTCGAAGCCATCCATTTCGGTGAGCAGCTGGTTGAGGGTCTGTTCGCGCTCGTCGTGGCCGCCGATGGGCCCGCCGGCGCCGCGCGCGCGGCCCAGCGCATCGAGCTCGTCGATGAAGATGATGGCCGGCGCCTGCCCGCGGGCCTGCTCGAACAGGTCGCGCACGCGCGCTGCACCCACGCCGACGAACATCTCGACAAACTCTGATCCGGAGATGGAGAAGAAGGGCACCGCCGCCTCGCCGGCAACAGCCTTGGCCAGCAATGTCTTGCCGGTGCCCGGTGGGCCGACCAGCAACACGCCCTTGGGAATGCGCGCCCCGAGCCGTCCATACTCCTGCGGATTCTTGAGGAAATCGACGATCTCAACCAACTCCGCCTTGGCTTCATCGACGCCAGCGACATCGGCAAAGGTCACGCCAGTGTTCTTCTCCATGAATACCTTGGCGCGACTCTTGCCGATGCTCAGGAAACCACCCATGCCCTGCTTCTCGGCGAAGCGGCGGAACAGGAAGAACCAGACGCCGAAGAAGGCCACGGCCGGCAGAATCCAGGAGAGCACATCACGCAGCCAGGTGCTTTCCACCACTCGCGCGTAGGACACATCGTATTTCGACAGCTGCTCGGCCAGGTCGGGTTCGACGCGGGTGGCCACGATGGTGGTCTTGCCACGACTGTCCGGTGATTTCAGACGCCCGGTAACCGTGCGGTCCGACACCAATACTTCGGCGACGCGCCCCTCGGCCAGCGCTTTCTCGAACTCACTATAGGGAACGGGTTCAACCGTCTTCGCCGCCTGCCAGTAGTTCTGCAGCGTCAGCAGCAACAGGCCGGCGACGATCCAGTAGCCAATGTTCCATTGATCTTTCTTTTCCATGGGCAATGTTCCTCGCAAGTCGTGTCGCTAGAGAATGGGGGTGAACAGACGGGCCACCCCGTCGCGCAAGCGGATGGCCAGCGGGTGGGCGCGCAACGCCTTCGCCGATATCTCGCCCGACGCATCACGAGCGGCATCAAAAAGGGATTCCAGCCGCGTAGACAACACGGTGTCGTACACCTCCACATTGAACTCGAAGTTGAGGCGCAAACTGCGCGCATCCCAATTGGCCGAACCCAGGCAGCACCACGCTCCGTCTACCAGCATCAGCTTGCTGTGGTCGAACGGGCCCGGCCGTTCGAAGATGCGCACACCGTGCTCCAGCACCTGCCAGTAGTGGGCGCGTGCGGCCCATTGCACCGTGGGATGGTCGCCGTTTGCGGGCGTCAGCACGTCGATACGCACGCCGCGCAACGCGGCCGTGCTTAGCGCCGCGATCATCGGCTGATCGGGCACGAAGTAAGGTGTCCAGATGCGCACCGAATGCTTCGCCGCGCTCAAAGCGCCCATGAAGGTCCAGCGCAGCCGGTCCAGGGCCTCATCGGGACCGGCCTCGATGCCGCGCGCCCAAGAGGTTCCTTGCTCATCAGCCGTTGCGGGCGGTTCGCCCCAGAGACCCTCGTTGAGCCGCTCGCCCGTGGTATCGCACCAATCGTCGGTGAAGCACCGCATCAGATGCGCAACCACCGGCCCGCGCAGACGAAAGTGCAAATCGTGACAGGCCCGGCCCGGCGCATCGGGCCGCCAATACGGGCTGAAGATGTTCATGCCGCCGGTGAAACCCGTCTCGCCATCGATCACCAGCAGCTTGCGGTGATTGCGCAGATGCGCGGCATGCAGGCGCGCGGGAATCAACGTCGGGTTGAACGTCGCCGCCGGAACGCCGGCGCGCTGCAAGGCGCGGTAGGCGCTGCGGGGCGTCCAGCGGGCATACACGTCGTCGATCAGCACCCGCACTTGCACGCCGCGCTCATGAGCCCGGCGCAGCGCATCGACGAACTGCGCCCCGATGCCTTGGCTGTCGAAGATGTACGAGGCCAAGGCGACGCTGTACCGCGCCGATTCGATGGCGGCGAGCATGGCCGGGTAGGCCTGCTCGCCATCGACAAGCGGCTCGATGCGGTTGCCGCCGGTCAGCGACTGGCCGGTGGCGCGTCCCACCAGGTGGGCCAGACCGGCAAGCGGCGGCGATACAGCCTCGGGCATCGTGGGCGAGAGGTCCTGCCGAACAGCAGGATCTGCCCCCGGGAAGAGCCGCCGCGCCCGCCGCTGGTAACGGTTGATGCCGAACAGCCCATACAGCAGCGAACCGCCCAGCGGCAACAAGGCGATCAGCAGTACCCACAGCGTGGCCGATCGAGGGTCACGCTTGTAGATGACCGCGTGCCCCGCTGTGGGGATAGCGACCGCCAGCGACACGAGGGTGGCTGCCCATGTCAGCCCGTTGGGGTCGGGCACGACAGCCTCCCCATGACTCAAGATTCGCCGCCCGCTGACTTCTTCTTGCGCGCAGGCTTGCTCGCGTCGCTAGGCGGCGTCTCGGCCGCGTTCGCGGCATCGGGCTTCTCAGGCTCGGCCGGCTTCGCGGGTGGCTCCTGGCGCTCGAAGACCACCCGTTCGGCCTTGTCGTCCCAGCGGGCGCTGGCGTGATCGGCCTTGCCGATACCGCCACCCAGCATCTCGCGCGCCAGTGCCGTCTCCAGCTCGCTGCGGATCAGCCGCTTGAGCTCACGCGCGCCGAACTCGGGCTTGTAGCCTTCCTCCGCGAAGTGATCGATCAAGGTCTGATCGAAGGTCAGCGTCACGCCCTGGCTGGCGGCGTTGCGGGCCACACGATCGAGCTGCAGGCCGACGATATGGCGGATCTCCTCCTTGCCCAGCGCATGGAAGACGATGATTTCGTCTATGCGGTTGAGGAACTCGGGGCGGAAGTGTCCGCGCAGCACGTCCATCACCTCGAACTTGGTCTTCTCGTATTCCTCGCCGGCGGCGCCACGGGCCTTCAGCCGACGCTGGATGATGTCCGAGCCCAAGTTCGAGGTGGCGATGATGATGGTATTGGTGAAATCCACCACCCGGCCCTTGCCGTCGGTGAGCCGCCCGTCGTCGAATACCTGCAACAGGATGTTGTAGACGTCGGGGTGCGCTTTTTCGATCTCATCGAGCAACAACACGCTGTAGGGTTTGCGCCGCACTTTCTCGGTGAGCTGCCCCCCCTCGTCATAGCCCACATAGCCCGGAGGCGCGCCCACCAGGCGTGCCACGGTATGGCGTTCACCGTACTCGGACATGTCGATGCGCAGCAGCGCACCTTCATCGCCATAGATCGACTCGGCCAGCGCCTTGGCGAGTTCGGTCTTGCCCACACCCGTCGGCCCGAGGAACAGGAAGGTGGCCACTGGCTTGCCGCCTTCGCGCAGGCCCGCGCGCGCCAGACGCACGGCATCGGCCACCGCGCGCACCGCTTCGTCCTGGCCCACCAGGCGCTCGTGCAGCCGCTGCTCCAGATGCAGCAGCTTCTCGCGTTCTTCCACCGTCAGCTCGTTGACCGGAATGCCGGTCAGGCGCGAGACGATCTGCGCGACATGCTCGGCCTTGACTTCGGCGCTGCCCGAGGCGCGCTCGCGTTCCCATTCCTCGACAAGCTTCTTGAGTTCGGCCTCTTTGGCCTCGATGCGCTTACCCAGCTCGGCGGCCTTGTCGTACTGCTTGCGCGAGGCCATGTAGTCCTGCTCACGCCGCAGCTGGTGCAGTTCGGACTCCAGCTCTTGCACCGCCACCGGGCGGGCCGTGGCCGACAGCTTCACGCGTGCGGCCGCCTGGTCGAGCAGGTCGATGGCCTTGTCAGGCAAAAAGCGCGCGGTGATGTAGCGGTCCGACAACTCGGCGGCGGCGATGATCGCATCCTCGGTGATGCTGACCTTGTGGTGCGCCTCGAAGGTGTCGCGCAGGCCGCGCAGGATCATCATGGTCTGCGCTACCGTCGGCTCGGGCACCATCACCGGCTGGAAGCGACGCTCCAGCGCGGCGTCCTTCTCGATGTACTTCTGATACTCGTTGAGCGTGGTGGCGCCGATCAGGTTCAGTTCGCCGCGCGCCATCATCGGCTTGAACACGTTGGCCACGTCCAGCCCGCCTTCGCCGCCACCCTGGCCTGCACCGACGATGGTGTGCACCTCGTCGATGAAGAGAATCAGGTCGCCCTGGTGCTCGGTCACTTCCTTGAGCACCTTCTGCACGCGCTCCTCGAACTCGCCGCGGTACTTGGCGCCTGCCACCATGGCGTTGATGTTGAGTTCGACCAGACGCTTGTCGCGCAGCGTCTCGGGCACTTCGCCGGCGACCATCCGCTGCGCCAGTCCTTCGACAATGGCGGTCTTGCCGACGCCGGGCTCACCGATCAACACCGGGTTGTTTTTCTTGCGCCGGGCCAGCACCTCGATGGTGGTCTCGATCTCCTGCGCACGGCCGATGACTGGATCGAGTTTGCCCTCGCGCGCCATCTTGGTGAGGTCGCGCGAGTATTTATCCAGCTCGGGCGTGTTGGTCGGCGTCTCGGCGCGGCCATCCTCGGCCCCTTTGCCGACCACCTTGCTTACCTGCTGGCGCAGCGCTTGCGGCGTGAGGCCGTAACGGCGCAGCAGGTTGGCCGCCAAACCTTCGCCTTCCTCGGCGAGCCCGATCAGGAAATGCTCCGGCCCGACATAAGAGTGGCCGAGTTCGTTGGAGGCCACGAAAGCACGGCTGAGCGCGTCCTTGACCCGGGGCGACACGCCGATCTCGCCCTCGAACGGCTTGTCGCCGCGCTTGGCTTCGGATTCGATCTGTCGCTTGAGGTCATCGACCTTGATCTTGAACTGCCCCAGGATGGTCTTCACCACGTCGCTGTCGGCGAGCGCCAACAGCAGGTGTTCGGTATCGACTTCGGGGCGGCCAAATTCGGCGGCATGTTTGGCGGCCTCCTGCAACAAAGCCTCGGACTGTTCGCTGATGCGGCTGGCGAGCCCACTGCCGCGCCGGCGCGTTGTACCCGTAGCAGCCGGGGCGGGTTCGCCGAACGAGGCATCGACCACCTCGTCGGTATCGGCCGCCATGGACGGCGAATCGTCACCGATGCGGAAGAAGTCGCTGCCGAGGAAGTCTTCGAACAAGCCGCTGCGCGAGCCAAACAAGGCTTCCAGCGGCGAGACGGTGCGCTTTTGCTGGCGCACCAGTTGGCTATAGTGATCGTCACACAACAGCATGGTGCTGTGACGACCATTGAGATTGGCTTCCACCCGCACCGTGGCGGGCTGGCCGCAGACCTGGCATTGTTTTCTGGCCATGCTGATGCTCCTGTAAAGATTGATTTGACGAGGCGCCACCGATCACGGCGCCTCATCCTTTTGTGGTTTTGAGAAAAGCGAGCCGACCAGCGTCAGCCGTTGATCGGGATCGAGCGGCCCTGCTTGGGCGCACTGGCCTCGCGCTTTTCCATCGTGATCGTGAGCACGCCGTTCTTGAAAGCGGCCTTGATCGTGTTCTGGTTGGCATCGGCCGGCAGGTTCAGAGCGCGCTGAAAGCTGCCGTAGGAGCGCTCCACCCGGTGGAAACCGCCGTCATTCATTTCCTGCTCCTGACGCTTTTCACCGCGCACCAGGAGCACGTCGTTGTCGAGCGTGATCTGGATGTCTTTTTCCTCGACGCCGGGTACTTCCAGGGCGATCTTGTACTGCTTGTCGGTCTCCTGGATGTCCAGCGCCGGCTTCAGCAGGCCCGGCCAGTCCGACGGCCAGCGTGGCATGGCCAGCGTCGGGAAACCGAAGCCTCGAAACGTGTCGTCGAACAGGCGGTCGATCTCGCGGTGCAATTGCAAGATGGGACTGACGGGCCCACCCGCCACCGGCAGGTCATTGCGCTGCACCGGCAGCGAGGCAGTGCTCTGTTGTTCTTCCTGCTCCTTCTTGAACCAGTTCCAGGGAGCCAATTTCTTGAAATCAATGTCCATGTCACACCTCCAGAGGAAAAATTGAAGAATCTCGCTCACTCCGCTTGCCTGCGGCTATGGATAGCGCGCCCAGGCAACACGGGATGTTTCGCTGACTTCGGCTGGTCATCTGTACGTATCACCTCCTTCTTTCTGCCTGCTTGGGTCTGATCATTGATCCATCGATCGATTTCACTTTGACGAAACCGCCACGTCCCGCCGACCTTGAAGGCCGGAATCTCCCCGTGCGAGGCGAGCCGGTAACGCATCCGCTTGCCGACTTTCAAGTAGGCAGCCAACTCGTCGAGTGTGAAGATCGCCTGCTGGCGCGCTGTCATACCACCCCACAAGTTCCGTCGTCACGCGGCCTCGCCTGAGGAAATTCTTGCAAGACGTTGCAAGATATTGCGCCTAACATGCCGAAATTCAAGAGTCAACATCCAGCGATCTGCTGGCCGATTGATGTGACTCAATCGTAAGCAGCGAGGAAACAAATGTTGGCTGCCGCCGCGATGGTGCTCCCCAAGTCGTCAATCTGTAGCCATGTGAAGGGGAAGTCCATGAACGAGATTGCGCGAGTCGGGGTGGATCTGGCTAAGCGGGTTATCTAGGTGCATGCGGTGGATGCGCGCGTGGTGGTTGCCAAGGCGCTGGCCGCTGACAAGTTTGCGGCCCGGTGCGCGCAGTTGCCTCCCGGCTGCCTGGTGGCCCTGGAGGCCTGCGGCGGTGCGCATCACTGGGCACGCAAGCTGCGCGGCTATGGGCTGGATGCGCGGCTGATCGCAGGCCACTTCGTCACGCCCTACCGCATGGCCGGCAAGGGACGCAAGAACGATTCGGCCGATGGGCAACCCGCCCGCACATGCGCTTCGTGCCGGTGAAGACGCCGGCGCAGACGCTGCTGACCACCCATCAGCTGCGCAAACCTCCCGATTCACTCACGCAGCTGATTCCTGCTTGCCTAGGGACGACCATGTAAGCCGCAGATGGTCGGAGTCCTTTGCGACCAGCACCTACGTGAGCAGCCCGGAGGTGGGGATGCCCTTGGCGATGATCTCCGCCGGGACTGGCGCCTGGGTCAGCGTTCGGCACCTGTGCGCAGGTCCACTTGCCGCGGATGTGGCACTCTACCGTGAATACGCCCGGTGTGTTGTCCAGCTTCTCGCTGATGCGCTTGAGCGCACAGCCGCACGCGCAGCGAGTGTTCTCGGGCTCGTGGTGGCAGTCCACGCGCGGCAGGTCCGCCGGCAAGGCGGTGCGCTTAGGCATCGCGCCAGGCGTAGCCGGCGGCTTCTTCTTGCCCAGCAGTTCCTGGAGCTGCGCCTCAGCCGCGGCAAGGTCGGCGTCCAGAGCCTCGTCGAACAGCGCGCGTTGTTCGGCATCGAGCTGCTCGCTCTTCTTGCCGAACTTCAGGCGTCGCAGCTGGGCGATCTCGAACGAGAGCTTCGCCGTAGGCGCTGACATGGGCGAAAAGCATCCGAGCATCACCCCCCAGGATGGCTCTCATCTCGATACAGAGGTGAATCCTCCGCACTATTCGGCTCCCTACGATGATATGGACTGATCACATCGGTAGGGAGAAAGCATGAACTTACGCCATCTTCGCTGCTTCATCGCCGTAGCCGAGGAACTGCACTTCGGCCGGGCTGCTCGACGGCTGCACATCGAACAGTCTCCACTGTCGCGCACGATCCGCCAGATGGAGGCGGATTTAGGGGTGCCGCTGCTCAACCGCTTGCCACGCAGTGTTCGTCTCACACCGGCGGGACAGGTCTTCCTCGAAGAAGCCCGGCGCGTACTGCTGGCCTTCGAGCAAGCGCAGACCAAGGCACGCGCCGCAGCGAACCAGCGGAACACGCTGCGCATCGCACTATCTGGTGACATGGGGCAGGCCCGCTTGTCGGCGTTGCTTGCGCTTTGCCGCGAGGAGGCACCACAGGTCGGCATTCGGATATTTGAAACGCCACTGGCGCAGTTGGTGACTGGACTGCGCAACGACTTGTATGACGCAGGTTTTGCATTGGCTGGTGAAATGGACGCCGGCATCGTCGCCATGCCGGTGTGGCGAGACCCGCTGGTGGTGGCTTTGCCCGCCAGGCATCCGCTGCTGGCTTTCAAGGAAGTGCCGCTGGAGGAAGTGGCGAGCTATCCGCTGGTGCTGTGCGATCCCCAGGTCTGCGAAGGTTGCAGCCGGCAGCGCGAACGGCTGCTCCGCACGGTGGATGCGCAGCCGACGGTAGCCGAGTACGTCAAGACCCATTCCCTGATGCTGGCCCTCGTGGCCGCCGGCTACGGCGTGGGCTTTTCGAGCGCGGCGCATCTGGCGGGTTGCCATCAGGCCGATGTCGTCGTGCGGCCGCTGGCCGACGAGACCGCTTCGCTGACGACCTATCTACTGCGACCCGAAGGCGAAATCATGGAGCCGCTGCGGCAGTTCATCGACCGCGTGGAGCGTGTCGGACGCCCGCAAGGCACCGATCAACGCCCGATGTGACGCGGGGATTTTGGACGGTACGATTCCCTTTCGGTCTGGACCTTGACCCGCATTGCATCGGCGGCCGACCTTTTGCGTCACGGGCATGGATGGCGAATCGGGCCTATCCACCCGGCATCAAGCAAGGCACCTTCAAGCTGTCGAGGTCACAGCAGTGACGCAGAACGCATGAGCCCTTGCTGGATGCAAACCGGCTCAGCCGGAAGTCGCATTGGCGCTTTACCCCGCCCGTATTCCTACGAAAACTTTGCCCTGGTTTTCCGGTAAAGCGCAGCATCCCTTCCTGATCGAACTTGGATGCGCGGCTTTTCAGACCGTTGCGCCGGTAACAAGATTTTTCGCAGGTGCATTATGGTTGAGGTGTAGCGGGCACCGCAAGGAGGTTTGCCCCCTGCGTAACGCTCGGCGACATCGCCGCACCCAACGTCCACCACGATGCCGACCGGCTCGCGCTTCATCGGGTTCTTTGGGCAATCGCTGCGCCCATGTGGGCCGCGCGCGCTTGCCATGTGTCGATCCGACGATGGGAAGAGCGCGATATGCCGAAATCGAGCAGCCACGCCTTTGGCGCAAAGACGTACTACCGACCGATCGAGGCGGCCGTCCGCTGGTGCGGTCTCCTGCGCTTCGAGCAGCGTATTCTGGAAGCGCTGGAGCAGCGTGCCATGCCGGAGCCCGGCGAATTCCCGCGCTGGCCGCTGCTGCGCCTGTATGCCGAGCGCATCTTCGACGCGCTGACGCATGGCGAATTGCCCGGTGGCAAGGCCGGCATCGTGCTGGACTCGCAGCGGCCGGCGCTCGACGACCCCGAGCTGACCGTGCGCCACGTGGACTTGAAAGCGTGGATGTCGCAGTTCTACCCCGGCGATCGGCCGGGGTTTTTGTTTGACGGCATCGAACGCGCGGTGCATCCGGCGGTGAGCGTGGACACGCTCAACATTCTGCTGGCCGATCGCGAAGCAGCGAAGTCGCAACTTGCCGAACTTGCCCTGGTGCATGAAACGCTGCGCACCGCGCACGAAGCACTGGCGAAGGAACATGCCACGCGCGCGGCCAACGACGAACAGGCGCGCGAGCCTGGCCTGCGCAGCGAGACGACTTACCTCAACATCATCGGCGGACTGCTGACGCTGCTGCTGGGCAATTCGCCGTCAGGCGCGGCCTATTCGTCGTTCCGCAGCATGGATGCCGTGGTCAGCGCGCTGATCGCACACCATGAGGGGCGGCCGGGTCTCAGCGAGCGGACGCTGTGGAGCAAGCTCGCGCAGGCGCGGCGCCACCTGGAGGCGTCGCGCTGACGACGCGGCCAGCATGATGCCGATGCGGCGCACTGCAATTGCAGTCGCTGCTTCTGCAATTGCAGTGATTTCGGCGACCGCGGTGTATTGAATACGAGGCACTTTCCGAACAGCGCCAGTGAGCGTCAAGGAGTGTCTCTCATGTCTTCGCAGACCACCGCGCCGGCAGTGCCGGCCGAGCACCGCATCCTGCGTCGCGCCGAAGTCGAGGCCAAAACCGGCTTCAAGCGCGCGCACATCTACAGCCTGATGAAAGAAGGCAAGTTCCCCAAGGCGCTGCGCTTGGGCGTGCGCGCCGTGGGCTGGGACTCGGAGGAGGTCGAGCAATGGATCGCCGATCGCCTCGATGAGCGCGCCTGACGCTTTTCCTCGGTACATGCCATTCAACCGGGAGAGGCCCATGCAGGTGGTGTCCATCATTTCGACCAAGGGCGGCGTCGGCAAGACCACGACGGCGGCCAACCTGGGCGGCTTCGCAGCCGACACCGGGCTGCGCGTGCTGCTGCTGGACCTGGACGTGCAGCCCACGCTGTCGAGCTACTTCACGCTGGCCGAGCGCGCGCCGGCCGGGATCTACGAGATGCTGGCCTACAACGAGCAGCGCGCCGAGCAACTGGTGTCGCGCACCGCGATCGAGCGGCTTGACCTGGTGCTCTCGAACGACGACCGCGGCGAGCTGAACACGCTGCTGCTGCACGCGCCCGATGGCAGATTGCGGCTGCGCCACCTGCTGCCCACGCTGGCGCCGCACTACGACCTGCTGCTGATCGACACCCAGGGCGCGCGCAGCGTGCTGCTGGAGATGGCGGTGCTGGCCTCGAACTTGGCGCTTTCGCCGGTGACGCCGGAAATCCTCGCGGCGCGCGAGCTGCGGCGCGGCACGCTGCAACTCATCGAGGACATCGCGCCGTACCGCCACCTCGGCATCGAGCCGCCGCCGCTGCACCTGCTCATCAACCGCGTGCATCCGGTGTCGTCGAATGCGCGGCTGATCCAGCAGGCGCTGCGTCAGGTATTCCAGGAGCAGCCTGGCGTGCGCGTGCTGGACACCGACGTGCCGGCGATTGAAGCCTATCCGCGCGCCGCGACGCGCGGACTGCCGGTGCATCGGGTGGAATACCGCCAGCCGGCGGGCCGCACGGCACCTGCCGCATTGGAGACCATGCGCGCGCTGGCCGGCGAGCTGTTCCCGGCGTGGCAGGAGCGCTTTGCGCTCGTCACCGGCCGAGGCGACGCGGGAGGGGCCGGCCATGGCCAGCGCACATGACCTGGCCCGCGGCCACAAGCGGCTGCGAGGGCTGATCGAGTTCGCCCTGGGAGAAGGTTGGAAGGTGGTGTGCACCCGCGGCGGGCACCTGCTGTTCACGAAGCAAGGCTGCGCGCCGATCTACACCAGCTCGACGGCGAGCGACCACCGCGCCGAGCGCAACGCCCGTGCGCAGCTTCGCCGCGCCGACCGACAGGCGGCCCAGGGTGTTGCAGCATCTCAGGAGAATGGCCGTGGCTGACCTGACGCCGCAGGACATGGCCGCCAATCTGCTGGCCTCGGGCTTCGAGCGCAACGGCCCTTCGGTCGCGGCCCTGAGCGACCCCATCGCCGACACGCCGATGGTGGTGACGCTGGACCAGTTGCGCCCCTACGACCACGACCCGCGCGTGACGCGCAACCCGGCCTACGAGGACATCAAGGCCTCGATCCGCGAACGCGGGCTCGATGCGCCGCCCGCGATCACGCGCCGGCCCGGCGAACCGCACTACATCATCCGCAACGGCGGCAACACGCGCCTGGCGATCCTGCGCGAGCTGTGGAGCGAGACGAAAGACGAACGGTTCTTCCGCATCCCCTGCCTGTTCCGCCCGTGGCCGCAGCGCGGCGAAGTGGTGATGCTGACCGGGCACCTGGCCGAGAACGAGTTGCGCGGCGGGCTCAGCTTCATCGAGCGGGCCTTGGGCGTGGAGAAGGCGCGCGAGTTCTACGAGCAGGAAATGGGGCGGGACAGCGGCCAGCCGCTGTCGCAGAGCGAGCTGGCGCGGCGGCTTACGGCCGATGGCTTCCCGCTGCCGCAGTCGCACATCAGCCGCATGCAGGACGCCGTGCACTACCTGCTCCCGGCGATCCCCATGCTGCTGTACGGCGGGCTCGGCCGGCATCAGGTGGAACGGCTCGCGGTGCTGCGCAAGGCCTGCGAACGCACCTGGGAGCGGCATGCCCTGAGGCGCAACCTGTCGATGGACTTCGCTACGCTGTTCCAGGACCTGCTGGCGCAGTTCGACACGCAGCCCGACAACTTCTCACCGCAGCGGGTGCAGGACGAGCTGGTCGGCCAGATGGCCGAGCTGCTGGAAGCGGACTACGACACGCTGAGCCTGGAAATCGACGACAGCGAGAGCCGGCAGCGCGCATTGACCAGCGATCCTGCGCCGCTGCAGGCGGCAAGACCTGCGGTGCCGGCCGGGCCACCGCGACCACCGTCACCGCCTTCGCTGCCGCCCGGCCCCTCGGTGCAGTCGTCGGAGCCTGGCCCTGGCCAGGCTGCGCAGGCCGGTTCCACGCCGGCCGCCAGCGACAAGGGCATGCAGCAGGATGACGAACGCCTGCAGGGTCACATCGTGTCCCCGGCCCCGACCACCGAACGCCTGCAATCCATCCAGCGCATGGTGGCCGATCAGATGGGCGACAAGCTGCCCGACTTCGAGGCCGACGCGCTGCGCGCGATCCCTGTGCAGGCGGGCGGGCTCTACCCCATCTCGGATGTCTGGTACATCGAGCCCGGCCTGGATGTGCCGGATCGGCTGCGGGTGCACATCGCACAGTTCGCGCGCGAGATCGCCGAGGAAGCCGACGTGGCCGGGCAGGTCGAACCCAGCGAAGGCGGCATGGGCTTCGTCTGCGTGGCGCCCCCGGCGGTGCGCGCATTGCCTCCGTTCGCGTGTGCGGTGCTGACCTTGCTGCATGCGCTGTGCGCCGCGCCCCGACCCGCCCCCGGCTTCGATGGCGCCCGGCTGGCCGACGACCTAGCGGCCTTGCTGCATGGCGGCGGCGCATATCCGCGCCTGAGCGATGCCGGGCTGGTAAAGCTGTTCCGGCTGCTGCGCATGGCGCGCCGGCTGCTGGATCTGGAGACCGGCGCGGCCTCCAGCAACCCCGGCCACGGCGCCTGAGCAGAGGCCATCATGTCGGCACCGCATCCGCTCAACCAGGCCGTCATCGCACAGGCGCTGCACGACCTGCGCAATGGGCAACTGCGGCGCTGCAAGGCGATGGGCTTCGGCGAGGAGGAGCTGGACGCGCTCAAGCACCCCGAACTCGTGAGCATGCTGGTGAACGCCACGGTGTCGTGGTGTTCGGTGTCGGTGAACCGCGATGTGCTGAAGCGGCTGCTGAGCCAAGTGCACGACGTGGAGCGAGAGATCGCGACGGTCGACCGCATGCTGCGCCTGGGCGCCAGCACGGAGATGGTCAGCCGCTTCTACGGGCTTACGCACCAGGAGGTGGCCCTGCGCCGCGACATCCTCGGCCTGCCCAAGCGCAAGGGGCGGCATCCGGTGCTGGACGAGGCGCAGGACACGGCGCTGTGGAAGCAGTGGAAGGCCGGCGTCATGGAGCGCGGCATCGCGCTGGACGATGAGGTGGCGATGCTGACGCTGACCATGGACCTGGCCGAGACCTTGAACCTGCCGATGTCGGTGATCTGGTCGGCGATACGCAACTGGATCGACCAGGGGCTGGTGTAGGCCATGGCGACCGGCGGCGCACCCCGGCGCGATGGCCCCGTGGCGCTGTCGGCACTGTTCGACGACGCGCTGCGGGAACTGGTGCCACGGGCACCACCGACACCGCCAGCCCCGCGCGGCGCTGCTGCTGCATTGCCGGCCGCGCCGGTCAGCGACGGCTTCCTCTACAGCGGCAACCGGCACGAGAGCGTGCCGCGTGCGCTGTTCCTCGACCGGCGCCTGACGCCGCTGGAGCGCAACGCCTGGCAGGTGCTCCGCCTGCAGCTCCAGAGCGACGGCGTGACGGCGTTCCCGACCTACGACCAGCTTCGCCCCTACCTCGCCTCGATGCCCTGCGCGGCGCAGGCCTCGCACGAGACCGTGGCGCGCGCCTTGACGCTGCTGCGGCTGACGCGCTGGCTGAGCCTGGTGCGACGGCGCCGCGACCCGAAGACCGGGCGCATCCTGAGCAACCTCTACGTGCTGCACGACGAACCGCTGACACCCTTCGAGGCGATGCAGCTCGACCCCGACTACCTCGGCCTGGTCAGCCAGGCGCTGACCCATGCGGCGAAGGCGGTGCAGATCGTCGGCATGAACACCCTGCGCGAGATCGCCGAAGACCCGATGCTCAACGGCCGCACGCTGCCCACGCGGCTGCAGGTGCTGGCACATCGCATGGCGCGCAACGAATGGGCGGACGCGAGTTATCCACAAGCGCCTGTGGATCACGAATCCGAAGAAGGCCAGGACGGCCTGCTTCGGAATCTCGAAGGCCCGTCTTCGGAATCCGAAGCAGGGCTGAAATCCGCGCCAGACGGCTCACTTCGGAATCCGAAGGAGGACCGTACTGTACGTATGGATCGTATAAATCAAGTACGTACAGTACCGCGCGCGAAGTCGTTGCAGCACCTGCGCCTGCCCGAGCGCCTGCTGCGCTTGAAGGACGAGCAGCAAAGCGGCGCGATGGTGGCCTTGCAGCAGGTGGACGAGTCGCTGCGGCAGGCGGTGTTGGACGAATGGGATGCGCGCTGCCGCAAAAGCGCGGTACGCAACCCGGCCGGCTATCTGTTCGGCATCATCCAGAAGGCGATGCGCGGCGAGTTCAAGGCCTGGGCCGGCGAAGGCGGTTCGCCATCGACGCCGCCTGCGCCGCCGCCACGGCCAGCCGCACCGGCACCGTCTGCACCGCCACCGCCCGCGCCGAACGGCCCTGGCCGCGAGGCAGCGCGGGCCTACCTGGCGAAACTGCGTTCAACCCTGGGCGATTCCTGAGCAGCTATCCCCAGGGGATAGCTGGGACACGAAGCCTTCCAGGCATCGGCTTCGGTTCTGTCATGCGTCGCACGGTCGCAGCCCGGCGCGGACCTATCCCCTGGGGATAGACGGAACACGCGACCTTCCGGGGCGACAACCGGGAGCGCACCCGCTGCGGTTTGTTGACTGACGCCCTTCCGGGCGATGCCGATGCTGGCGGCTCGTTCCCGTACCGCGAGTCGTCACCATGGCCAATGAATCCCAGCCGCCCCTGCAGTTGAATCTCGGATCGCTGCGCAGCGCGATGTCGCTGACGCTGCACACCCACCACGCTTCACGCATCTGGCATGGCCGAGCGCCTGCCGAGGGCCGGCCCGGGATCATCGGCCTGAACGGCTACATCAGCGTGATGAACAAGATGAAGCGCGGCGCCGAGCAGGACGATCCCTACTCGGATTTCTGGATGCTGCGCATCGAGGACAAGCTGACGCAGACCAAGGACAGCTTGCAGGCGCTGCGTGAGCAGGTGGACCAGGCGCTGGCCGACGTGCCGCCCGCGCTGTCGCTGGGCGAGAACATGAACGTGCAGCCCGTGAAGCTGCCGCTGTTCGTCAATGCGCAGCTCGGCTTCATAGCGGTGTACCTGCTGGCCGACTACGACGACCTGGCCCGCAAGCTGATCCTCGCCCACCACACCGCGCTGATCGACCGCAGCACGCTGGAACGCTGGCTCAACGACGGCGCGCATGCGCTGCGCAGCCTGTTCTCGCTGGCACAGCAGTACCGCTACTCCGGCGCGACGCGCGACGACTTCGCCTCGAAGAACGCGGTGGCGCGGGCGGCGCTGGAGAAGTTCGGCGAGTTGCCGCAGGACGTGCTCGAAGGCACGCGCCGCTCGCGCTTTGCGCCACCGATCGCACGGCGGTCGGGCAAGCCTGGTAAAGCCGCGGATGCCGCACCCAGCGCTGGCGCAGCCGACGTGGCGGACGACGACCACGACCATGACGGCGAAGGCACGAAGGCATGACAGCATCGTCTTCCAACGGCCAACCGGCGCGCTTCCTGCCGCTGGAACAGGCGGACTTCCAGCGCCTGGAACACGGCTCCTACCTAAAAGGCCTTTTACAGCCTTTTAAAGGTAAGGGGAGTCTGGAGGCCTGGGCCAACCAGTGCACGGCGCTGCGCGACGACTTAATCGGGCTGGCGCAGCGGCGCGTGCTGCAACAGGCGCGGGCCTACCCCTTCTCGCTGCTCGACGTGCAACTGGCCCAGCAGACCACTGGCGCAGGCACGACCTTCCTGCGCTGGCGCAACCACGACCGTTCTTCCATGGGCGTGGCGCTGTGGGAATCGCTGCTCGACCGCCCGGCGACGCCGGCCTCGCTGATCGACGACCTGTACGCGATGGAGCTGCAGCGCATCGCTTTGAACATGCAGATCAGCCTCCTTCACACGCTGGGCCGCCAGGCCCAGGAGTGCGCCAGCAAGGCCGCGCAGGCCGAAGCGGCTTACCTGCGACGTGTCCACGGGCATGCCGCGTCGGTTCCATCCACCACCCCCAAGGAGTCTCCATGAGCACGCACTTCGTCGGCGAGGGCAACATCGGTTCCGCGCCGGACTATCGCGAATTCCCTAACGGCAACGACGAGCCGCGCCGGCTGCTGCGCCTGAACGTCTACTTCGACAACCCGATCCCAAAGAAGGACGGTGAATTCGAGGACCGCGGCGGCTTCTGGGCGCCGGTGGAGCTGTGGCACCGCGACGCCGACCACTGGAAAGACCTGTACCAGAAGGGCATGCGCGTGCTGGTAGAAGGCCGCACGGTGAAGGACGAGTGGGAGGACGCCGACGACAACGAGCGCACGACCTTCAAGATCGAGGCCCGCCGCATCGGCATTCTGCCGTACCGCATCCAGGCCGTGACCCTCAGCGCCAGGACGCTGGAACCCGAGGCCGCAGTACCGCCGCCGAAGGAGACCAAGGGGACGAAGGCGTCGAAGGAAACCAAGGCCAAGGGCTGATTCCCCGCAGGGGGCGGCTGTAGCAACCGTCAGACGCCCGCCATGCACCAGCTATCCCCAGGGGATAGCTCCAGGGTGTTCCACCGGGTTCCAGCCGCCCTCCCGAAACGACGCTCCCGCTGCGCCAGCCGTTGCGGCTTCGCGCATGCCGCTGCGGCAACGCATCGCCTGCCGATCACAAAGCGGTGTCTGCGCCAATCGGCTTCCTTGCTGCCGTCATCCGCTGGCCCGGCCAAGCTGGGGCCATCCGATGACCGCACACTTCCAAGGAGGCTTCATGCGCGTGTTCCTGTGCGAGAAGCCGTCCCAGGGCAAGGACATCGCCCGTGTGCTGGGCGCCGGCCAACGCGGCAACGGCTGCTACAGCGGTGCGGGTGTCGTCGTGACCTGGTGCATCGGTCATCTGGTCGAAGCGGTTCCGCCCGAAGGCTACGGCGAGCAGTACAAGCGCTGGGGCATCGAGCAACTGCCTATTCTTCCCGAGCGTTGGCGTGTCGAGCCCAAGGCGGCGACCGCGGCGCAGTTCAAGGTCGTGCAGCAGCTCGTCGCCAAGGCGGGCGAACTGGTGATCGCGACCGACGCCGACCGCGAGGGCGAGATGATTGCCCGCGAGATCATCGAGCTGTGCGGCTACCGCGGCCCGATCCAGCGCCTGTGGCTGTCGGCGCTCAACGATGCGTCGATCCGCAAGGCCCTGGGCACGCTCAAGCCGTCCGCCGAGACGCTGCCGCTTTACTTCTCCGCGCTCGCCCGATCGCGTGCCGACTGGCTGATCGGGATGAACCTGAGCCGCCTGTTCACGTTGCTCGGGCGCCAGGCCGGCTACACCGGCGTGCTGTCGGTCGGGCGCGTGCAGACACCGACGCTCAAGCTGGTGGTGGACCGTGACCGCGAGATCGCGCGTTTCGTTTCGGTGCCGTTCTGGGCCATCGAGGTTGCACTCTCACATGCGGGCCAGTCCTTCGTCGCAAGCTGGACGCCGCCGCAGGGCAGCACCGACGACGCCGGCCGCTGCCTGCAACAGCCGGTGGCGCAGCAGGCTGCCGAGCGCCTGCGCGCGGCCGGTGCCGCCCAGGTGCTGTCGGTGGAAACAGAGCGCGTGCGCGAAGGGCCGCCGCTGCCGTTCGACCTCGGCACGCTGCAGGAGGTGTGCTCGAAGCAGTTGGGTCTGGACGTGCAGGAGACGCTGGACATTGCCCAGGCGCTGTACGAGACGCACAAGGCGACCACCTATCCGCGCTCGGACTCAGGCTACCTGCCCGAGAGCATGTTGGCCGAGGTGCCCACCGTACTCGACAGCCTGCTCAAGACCGACCCCGGCCTGCGCCCGCTGATCGACCGCCTGGATCGCCAGCAGCGTTCGCGGGCCTGGAACGACGGCAAGGTCACGGCGCACCACGGCATCATTCCCACGCTGGAACCGGCGAACCTCTCGGCGATGAGCGACAAGGAGCTGGCCGTCTACAGGCTGATCCGCGCCCACTACCTCGCGCAGTTCCTGCCGCACCACGAATTCGACCGGACGGTGGCGCAGCTTACGTGCGGCGGGCAGTCGCTGGTCGCGGTCGGTAAGCAGATCGCGGTGGCCGGATGGCGCCAGGTACTGGCGGCGCCGGAGCCCGACGACGCGGACGGCGAGGAAGCGCAGCGCGGCCAGGTGCTGCCGGCGCTGCGTGCTGGAGCTTCCTGCCAGGTCGGCCAGGTCGATCTGAAGGCGTTGAAGACGCTGCCGCCCAAGCCCTACACGCAGGGCGAGCTGGTCAAAGCCATGAAGGGCGTCGCCAAGCTCGTGACCGACCCACGCCTGAAGCAGAAGCTCAAGGACACCACGGGCATCGGCACCGAGGCCACGCGCGCCAACGTCATCAGCGCCTTACTGGCACGCGGCTATCTTGTGAAGAAGGGCCGTGCCATCCGCGCATCGGATGCGGCTTTCACGCTGATCGACGCGGTGCCGGCGGCCATCGCCGATCCGGGCACGACGGCGGTGTGGGAGCAGGCGCTGGACATGATCGAGGCCGGCCAGATGACGCTGGACACCTTCATCGCCAAGCAATCGGCCTGGGTCGCCCAGCTCGTGCAGCAGTACCGCGGCGCAACGCTCCCCCTCAAGCTGCCGCCCGCGCCGAGCTGCCCGCAGTGCGGCGCCCCGATGCGCCAGCGCACTGGCAAGAACGGCGCGTTCTGGTCGTGCAGCCGCTACCCGGACTGCAAGGGCACGGAGCCGGTCGAAACCGCGACAGGCAAGCCCGCAGCGCCAAGCCCGCGGCGTCGGTCTCCGAAGGCGAGCTGACGCCCACGTTTCCCTCTGCCACGCCGGCTGCTGCCGACGGCGGGGCAAACCTCCCGCACCCCGCGGGACTCCCCAGCGCGCGTTCCCTTCTGCAACGGTGTGCGCGTCCTGCAGGCCCATCACGGCCTGCTGGGCGAGAAGGTCATTTCTCCCCGGATCGCGTTCGCCGCGGTTCCCCTGATCGAGGTGCTTCCGCCGATACGCGAGCGGTCTCCTGACGCCTTGGTGTGCAAAACTGCGAGGCGCCAGGAGACCGCTTGCGGTCGACGGTATTCGGTGCCGGTGCCCGCCGGCGGAACAACGGGCTCCCTTTGTGTGTGGATGCACGCCAGAGGATTCCGGCCCCCAGCCACGAAACGGGCCGGGTGAGATTGCTGACGCAGCGAATGGCTTTGACGATGGCCTGGCCTGCTTGCAGCCCACAGGTGGATTGATTTCTCTCCAGCCGAAGCCTTGCGAGGCTTCGGCGCCTTTGTCGTGGGCGAACGGAATCGTGCATCGCTGCTCTTGCCAGCGCTCGGCCCAAACTGGACGGCGTTCGGTTCCGTTTGATCAGCGACGGAGTGCCGCCGCGCTTTCATTCTTCCCGCATGTGTCGCTGACGGTCGTCAGCACCATGCCCTGGCAGCCCCGGTCCTCAAGGCTGCAACGCGGTTCGCCGCGTTGACCGATCCAGTCCGCTTCGCACCGACCACCGCGGACGCGCGTCGCCACGACGCGGGTGCTTTTCATGTTCAACCCTTCGGGAGGTATCCGCTCCCGTCAGGGCGTGGTGCTCCCGGTCTTCAACCAACAGGAGAAAACCATGTCCCTTGCGCTCGCATCGGCACCTTTGAGTGCTGAACAGGCCCGAGCCGAATCCATCGGCTACCAGGCCCTGGCCTGCGTCGGCAAGCGCCTGCCCCTGCAAGTGCTGTGCAGCGCAGCCGGCCACTACATCGGCACCGCCGATGCGGACGGCCCGGTCTCGCGGGAGTCGGTCAGCTACTTCCGCTCGCACCACGCCGCCGAGCACGCCCTGCAAACGGGCCGCTGGCAGCAGCGCCTCCACCCGTGATGTCCAACCACCAGGAGCCCATGTCATGAACCGTGCCCTGCCTCAAGAGGTACTTGATCAGATCGAGCTGGAACACCAGCACTTCGCCGCCGCGCCCCAAGCCTTCTTCGAGGCGTGGAAACGCGGCGTCGACATCGCCGGAGCCGAATGGTTCGGCGACGGCACCCGCGAAGGCCTGCAGCGTGCCACCACCAAGTGGGATCTGCGGCCGAAGCTGCTGATGCTCAACGATGCCCTCGGCGTCCTGAGCAGCGGCCAGCGGATGTTCCTGTCCGCGATGGTGAGCTTCTACAACGCCCGCGAGGGCGGTGCGATGCTCAAGCGTTGCGGCTTCGAGGGTCTGTCCGACCTGGGCGGCCTCGACCTGGAACGGCGCAAGGTCGTCGCCGACCTGACGCTGAACTACAACGGCTGGTGAGCCGCGCTGCGGCCTGCCGACGTTCTTCTTTTCTTCCCACCCCACGAGGGACATGCGTCCCTGCATGGGGCCATGTCCCTCCTTTTCTTGAAAGGAGTGATTCATGTCCCCTGACTTTTCCATCGGTCTGCTCGTGACCGACGACGACATCGATGCGGTCATCCTTGAAGGCTGGCCGGCCGACGTGCGCAAGCCGCGCATCGTGGTGTTCGACTACGCCGGCAATGATGTGCCCGACGAGTATGTGCTGCATGTCAGCAGCGGAACCCCGAATACCGGATTGACCGGGCGCGAGGTGTTCCCGGTCGAGTACGGACCCGACTGCCGCTACCCATCGCCCGCTGAAGTCCTTTCGGTGCTCGATGCACCTAAGCCGGCCGGAAAACCTTCCGCGCTGAGCATCGCCCGCAACGTGCACCAGAGCATCCTCAACCTGGATGCGCGGCTGGATCGCCTGGAGCAGGCGCCGACCGGCGACGACTACAACCGCCTGTACCAGCTTGCGAATGGCGGCCTGCTCGACCTGTTGAAGGCGCTGGGCGACCCGTCCTCTACCGCTGCCGGCTGACCGGCTGCCACTTCATCCACCCGCTGGGGTTCAATCCCCAGCAGGGGATTGCCTCGGCCATCCCCTGCTGGAGAAATCCCATGTCCTACTCGTACAACAATCCCTTTGTCCGCGGCTACGACGGCCTGTCCGTCCAGCGGCTGCTCGCCATCTCCTACGACGACGACTGCCCGCTGACCTACCTGCCGCTGCATCCTTCGCAGTCGAATCTGCCGGACAGCCAGGTCGAACGGCGGGCCTGCATCTTCTCGGACGACTTCGTGCTGATCACCGAGGACCAGGTGGTCCCCAACGAGTTGCAGGCGCAATGCCGCAGCCACGGGCTCGCCCGCAACGTGGTCTATGCCGTGATGGCCGAGGAAGACGGCAAGCCACTGCACGTGGGCGACACTTACTCCGAAGAAGCGGCGCGGGAAGTCGTGCGGCGCCTGCGCTATGAAACCGGCTACTACAGCCGGTGCTGGGAAATCAGCAGCGCGCACCTCGACGCCGACGCACACCGCTTCCTCGCCGAACTGGCGGACATCGCCACGCCGACGCTGTTCCTGTTCGTCGCCTTCCGCATCCCGTACGGCCCGGCCATCGGGTTGAAGCTGATCGCCACGCCCTGGACCGACGAGAACCTGCGCGCGGTCGAAGGCATCACGGCCAAGCGGCTGATGCAGGAGCATCGCAAGAAGGGCATGCCGGAATCCCTCATGCACGTGCTGCACCTGGCCGCGCTCGCCGACGTGCGCATGCTGGTCTTCGATGCCGATGCGCAGGTGCTGGACGGCCTGCCGATCTACGACGACTGACACCACCTTTCGAGCCCCCACGCGGGGCTCGTATTCTTTCTGGACGAAGCCGGTGGACGCGCAGTGCCGATTCCCCCGCGTCGCTGGCCCACGCCTGACGCACGCTGCTCGCATGTTCGCTGGCGTTGCCGGCAAGCATGCCCAGGCAGTCGAGACCTTCGAGGCTGCGGCACGGTTCGCCGTGCTGGTTGCTATTCCTTCTCCGGGCGCATGTCGCGTCCATCCACCTCACCCCCAAGGGACACACCTCCCTTGCGGGCGGAAGTCCCTTGGTTGCCACAAGGAGTCTTCCATGGATACCCAAGCCATCCGCGCACAGATGCCGACGCTGGTTCGCGGCCACGTGCCTTCCAACGTCCGCAGCTTCAAGTTCAACATCTTCGACGGCCAGCCCAAGGTTTCGACGCTGGGCTTCCACGTTGATCCCAAGCCCTTCGAGGGCAAGGTCATCGCCACCACCGACGAGGCCATCGTCGTCAAGACGGGGCGGGCCGAGTTCGCGGTGCTCGACAAGGCCCTCGTCACCGACGTGCCCGACGAAGGCGCCAAGGTGCAGGTCGAACCGTATGCGCGGCGCCGCTTCGACGGCTTGCGCGCGGATACGCCCGAGGAGAGCACTGAGTTCACCGCCGACGGCCAGCCGTACACGGTGAAGCGGCTCATCCTGGGTTCCGCGCCGGCCAAGCTGCCGATCCCCGAGCCGCAGTGCCCCGAGCTGCAGGAGCTGATCCACCAACTGGAGCAGTTGCCCGCGCCCGATGGATTCCGCCGCATCACGCACCTGCTGGTGGATGCCGGCGCGCGGGACTTCACGGTGGTCGATCCGAGCCCCAGCAACATCATCGCCACGCCGCCGGCCATCGGCTTCACCGTCGCTTCGGCGAAGTTCCAGGGGCGCGTCACCGTGCTCTACGAACGCGGCCTCGACACCTACGCGGTGGAGCTGCATCGCGAAGGCGAGCTGGTCGAGCGGGTCGATGAAGTGTTCTTCGACACCTTGGGCCAGATGCTGGAGCGGCTGATCGACGACGGGAGCTGGCGCCTCATCCGCGTACAGCGCCTGTCCGGTCGCAAGCCCGTCCAGCACTGATCCCCTCACGTCCCCAAGCGGCTTCCCGTCCTCGCGGCGGGAAACCTTCTTCCTTCACCGTTGGAGACCACTTCCATGACTGTTCGATTCAAAGGCACCGAGCTTCGGCCCGTGCTTGCCGAGGCGGCGGCCAACCAGTGCCGCGTCATCCTGGTCAAGGACCAGGGCGTGTATTTCATGGCCGAGCACGGCGAGAGCCGGCCCGATGGGCGGCGCAAGACCATCGCCTACGCCGTGGGCTGCAACCCCGATGTCGATGCGTTCGACGACTGGTGGGAACTGGCGCGCGCCGAATTCGGCGGCGACGACTTCGGCGAGTTCTTCGCCCTGCAGGAACGGGTCCTCACCCGTATCCTGCACAGCGAGGACGACCTCGAAGTGTCGGCCACGGTCACGCACCTGTCGATGCAGGCGGTATCCGCTGCACCGGCCGGCCACTGACCGTACTGCTTCCCAGCCCCCTTCACGGGGGCTTCTCTTTATCTCGTGCCGCGGCCCATGGCCGCATCGCACGCGCTCGTCTCCAGTCCGGCTCGGGCCGCTCACGCCGGCATCTGCCGGTGCCACCGCCTGGTGACGCCTGCATGCGAGACCCGTTCAAGATCGAGCAACCGACCTGCATCAGCTTCAGCGGCGGCCGCACCAGCGCGTACATGCTCTGGCGCGTGCTGCAAGCCAACGGCGGCCTGCCCGCAGATGCCGTCGTCTGCTTCGCCAACACCGGAAAAGAAGTGGAAGCCACCTTGCGCTTCGTGCGCGACTGCGCCGAGCACTGGCAAGTGCCGATCCACTGGCTGGAGTACCGGCCCATCGAACCGGGCTTCGTGGTGGTGGACTTCGATACCGCCAGCCGCGCGGGCGAGCCCTTCGAGATGCTGGTCCGCAAGCGGCAGTACCTGCCCAACCCGGTGGCGAGAGGGTGCCACTAATGCGGACAGCCGCCGGTGCCGATTGCCGCTCGCGCGGGCGCGCGCCTGGCGCCACGCTGCCGCCATGTTCCGCTGACGCCCGTCAGCAGCATGCCCAGGCAGTCTCGATCTTCAAGACTGCGACGCGGTTCCGACCGCGTTGATCAACCAGTTCGCTCCGGCATCCCAGCGCGAACAGCCATCGGTTCTCCCGATGGTGATGCCACCCAAGCTGTTCCTTCAACCCACGCGGGGGTTCCACACCTTCCCCGCCTTGGGTCGGGTGTGTCTCCGCCTCATTGTTCTCAGGAGATTCACCATGACCACTTCCACCGACAAGTCCTACTTCGACCTGCACATCACCGGACTCGGGTATCTCAATCGCATCCGCGAAGTGAAGCCCAAGAAAGGCGATGCGTTCCTGGCCTGCGACATCGCGGCGCTCAACGGCCCCAGCGATGACGTGGCCTACGTGCGTTTCGACACGCGCGTCTCGGGCTCCGAAGCGCAGCACCTCGTGCGCCGCTGCATCCAAGCGGTCGATGCCGAGAAGAAAGTGATGATCGGCTTCCGTCTGGGCGACCTGTGGGCCGACACCTTCACCTACTCCAAGGGCAAGCGTGCCGGCGAGCAGGGGGTGAGCTTCAAGGCCCGCCTGCTGTTCGTCAGTTGGATCAAGGTCGACGGCAAGCTCGTCTACAAGGCCGAGCCCAAGCCGACCGATGCCGACCAGCGCGACGAACGCGACGTGCGTAACACGGATGTCCCCGCGACGTTCGCTGAGCCGCAAGCCGCTGCGTTCGAGCCCGCCAGGCCCGCCGCCGAAGCTGCCGACGAAGCCACTGCCGATGCGCCTGCATTGGAAGTTGCCGAGTCGTTCTGATCCGCAAGGCCCCGACTCTGAATTGAGTCCGGGGCCTTGTCTTCTCCCACTCGCGTGCGCATGCGACCGTCGCCATGACGGCCGTGTGCGTGATCGCAGCTTCGTCCGCAGGAGTTCTTCATGATCACCATTCCCGGCCAATTGGCCATCAAGACCATCCACGGCCGTAACGGCGACTTCAACGTCGGGCGCCTTGCGACCTCCATCGGCGAGTTCGTCGTGAAGAACGCCGAACTCGACCAGTACGCCGAAGGCAAGTACGAGGGCGATTTCGCCATCGCGGAGATTCGCCCGTCCACGTACACCGCCAACGGCCGCATGGTCATTGAGATCCGCGCCCTCCTGGGTGGGATGACTTTGTCCAACATCGACGCCCTGAGCCGTGACGACGCCCGCCGGCTGAGTCCGCAGGAAGTCGATCCGATCGACGAGGAAGCGCAGACCGCCACGCCGACGCCGACGACCGCCCCCAAGGCGGCCGGCCGGAAGAAGGCGCGCAGCTCGCGCGACCCGCTGGTCGATACCACGCCGTTCGGCAGCGAGCCGGCTGCTGCGTCTGCCGAGGCTACGGCCCATGCGGACGACGACGGCGACGCGGCGCTGTTCGGCACACTCTGGCCGCTGGGCGATGTCGTCAAGCTCGATGCCACCGTGGATCGGCGCGTGCTGCGTCAGCAGCGCGACCGCCTCGGCGACCTGGGCTACGAGTTCGCTCCGCTGTCCCAGGACTGGCACCTCACCAGGGTCTGATCCCATCGCCATTTCACGCCGCATGCCTGCGGCTTTCCACCACCCGCCGGGGCTCCTTCCCCGGCGGGAGGACTCCGGCCCTTTCTCACAGGAGTCATTCCATGGGCTGGACATTCGTTCGATTGACGCGCGATCAGTTGATCCGCGAGCTGACCGCAACCGAGGAAACCGAGCGGTCGCGCAGTGAGGTCATCGACCACACGCTGGTCGGCAACGTGCTGTGGACGGTGGCGCGCGTCACCGCCAAGCAGGCCGGCGTCCTGGGTCTCGCACCCGGCGAGTCGGCCACCTTGATCGGCTGCCATCTGCTGGAAAGCGAGGGCCGCGAATGGGGCTACAAGTTCCTGGTCGAGGCCGAGCACCCGTACTACTACTCGTGCCCGCTGCGCTATCTCGACATGGCGCCGCAGCGCTGCGCCACCTGGCGCGCAAGGGTGCATGCCTTCCACCAGCAGCCGACGCGCAAAGCGGCCGGCGATGCAGCCACCGACTGAGGCGAACATGGACACCCTCATGTCGTCCTTGCCGCCCGAGCTGCTTCGCTTCGTCGAAGACCAGTTGGCCAACAACGAGGTTTCCGACGACGACGAACTGCGCGAGCACTTCATCGCCAACGGCCTGAGCGAAGAACAGGCGTGGCAGGCACTGACCTACCGCGCGCTGTACCTGCGACACGTCTTTCTCGACGGCTTCACGCCGATCCTCAAAGGCCAGGAAGCGCTTTGCTTCAACCCGCACAGCCGCGGCTGGGAGCCGGTTCCGAACCCATAGGCCGGCCTTCACGCGGCGCACTTCTTCATCCCTTTCATCAGGCCCTGTTCAGCAGGGCTTTTCTTCGTCCTACGCAATCGCACGCATCCGGCCTCGGCCGCTGGATGCCGATTGCTCCATTCCGCAAGGAGATCATCATGCAACTCGCATCTCGCTTCGCCCCTCGTTCCCCGGTGCTGCGCGCCGACCATCCGTTGTCGGACGATCAGATTCGCACCGTGGCCCCATCCATCTTCGCGGACACCCCGCACGAAAGCCGCTCCGAACGGTACAGTTACATCCCCACGGCGGCTGTGCTGACCGAACTGCGCAGAGAAGGTTTCCAGCCGTTCATGGTGTGCCAGACCCGCGTGCGACACGAGGATCGCCGCGACTACACCAAGCACATGCTGCGCCTTCGCCACGCCAGCCAGATCAACGGCGCCGAGGCGAACGAGATCATCCTGCTCAACTCGCACGACGGCACCAGCAGCTACCAGATGCTCGCGGGCATGTTCAGATTCGTCTGCCACAACGGCCTGGTGTGCGGCGACACCTTCGCCGACGTGCGCGTGCCCCACAAGGGCAACGTCACCGATCACGTGATCGAAGGCGCCTACGAGGTGCTGCACGGCTTCGAGCGCGTGCAGGACTCGCGCGACGCCATGCGCGTCATCACCCTCGACGACGGCGAGGCCGAAGTCTTCGCCAGGTCGGCGCTGACCTTGAAGTACGACGAGTCGGGCAAGGCCTTGCCCATCACGGAGACGCAGATCCTGCGGCCTCGTCGTTTCGACGACAACCGTGCCGATCTTTGGTCGGTCTTCAACCGGGTTCAGGAGAACCTGGTCAAGGGCGGCCTGACTGGCCGTGCCGCCAACGGGCGCCAGCAGCGCACGCGACCCGTTCAGGGCATCGACCAGAACGTCCGGCTCAACCGGGCGCTTTGGCTGCTCGCGGATGGCCTGCGTCAGCTCAAAGCCTGACCCACAAGCGGATCGTGCCTCGCGGCATGGTCCGCTTTTTCTTTGGCGGCGCTGTGCTGCCAGCGCACCACGTTCAGTTTGGTTCGGTGTAACCCTAATGCGGCAATTCGCTGCCGCCGCGAAAATTGCGGTTCGACTGCATACCTCCCTGGCTTTTCCTCCCTGAGCCAAGCAGTCATCTTTGCCGCCTCGGTGTTCCCGGGGCGGTTTTCTTTTATGGCCGTCCTTCCAGGCCGCGGGCGATGCGCCAGCGCAAACAGGGTTGGACGCTGGGTCGGTTTTCCGCTCCCGCTGTAGGCGCACCTTGGCGCAGGCTATGTCCCATGTCCGTCGGCGTTGCCGACAACATGCCCAGGTAGTCCAGACCTTCAAGGCTACGGTGCGTTGCGACGCACGGTCTGATTCTTCACCACGACGCTCACCGCGTCTTCTTCCATCCCCCTGGGGCAGTGACTGCCCTCGCGGTTGGTGCTGTCTCCGCTCACTTCGAGGACATCACCATGCCTGCACCTTCTTCCCCCAAGACGCTCTATCGCATCGACGAATGCCCCGACCTGATGGCCGATGGCGTCGTCGGTGACGAGAACGGCAACCTGGTCTTCATCTCCCTCTGGGCGCGCGACACCGCCGTCCAGGAATTCCTGGCCCGCCTCACCCTGGGCCGGGACGAACAGGGACTGGATCAGTTCCACGTCATCACCGAGCAGGGCGCCAGCATCCCGGTCTTCGTCGGCAACGTCGAGAACCTGGAGAAACGCAGCGCACGCGCCTACCGGCGCACGCTGTTCGGCTCGCTGACCAACATCTGGCTGTTCGATCGGCGCTGCGTCAAACCCGACAAGGCCAACGCCAGCGCACTGGCGCTCCTGCCTCGCGATTCCACGCACCGGCTCGACCGGCTGTGGACGCTGGTGCGGGACACGTGCCCGCTGCCGCTTCTCGATCCCTGGCGCGACAGCGTACTGGAACTGCTGCAGGCGAAGTCGATGCTGACGCGCCTGCCGTTCGCCCTCGGGCCTCTGGAAGGCCATCGGCTCGCCATCGACGTGCCGACGCTGACCGAGGTGCTGGGCGGCCTGATCCGCAGCGGCGCGCTCGTCGGCGGCGCACCCGCCAGCCGCACCCCCTCGGCGCAACCGCTCGAAGCGGTGGCTTGAGGTTCCTTCACCGGACATGCACGCGCGCATGTCCGCATCCCTTCATCTTCAATGCCAGGAGATTCCCATGGCCCTCATGTTCCCGCGGCTCGCCCGCAACTTCGTCAAGAACGGGTACTTCCCCACGGATGAACCCACGCTCGAAAGAGCACTCACCGCACTGGCGCCCGCCGAGGCCTCGGCCGGGCCGCTGTGCATCCTCGATCCCTGCGCCGGCGAAGGCGTGGCGATCGCCGAAGCCGCGCACGCCCTCGGGCGCGAGCAGGTCCAGGCCTTCGCCGTCGAGTACGAGGCCGAGCGCGCACGCCATGCCCGGCAACTGGTCGATCGCTGCATCCACGGCGACCTGATGGACACACTGATCAGCCGGCAGAGCTTCGGCCTGCTGTGGCTCAACCCGCCGTATGGCGACCTGTCCAAGGACACCAACGGCAACGTCGGCTACCAGGGCCAGGGCCGCGCTCGGCTGGAAAAGCTGTTCTATCAGAAGGCGCTGCCGCTGTTGCAGTACGGCGGCGTGCTGATCTACATCGTCCCGCACTACGTGCTCGACGCCGAGCTGGTCGGATGGCTGACCCGGCACTTCGCCGAGTTGCGCATCTACCGCGCGGTGGACACGCAGTTCAAGCAGGTCGTGATCTTCGGTCGCAAGGTTCGCCAGCGCGACCAGGCATCGGAGTCTGTCAAGGCCACGCGCGCGCTGCTGCTGCAGATAGGTCTTGGCGACGCCGAAGCGGAAGAGCTGCCAGTCGAATGGCCGTTCCTGCCCTACACGGTGCCTGCCACGGCCGAGCCGGAGCACTTCTACCGCGTGACGATGGAGCCCGAGCAGTTCGCCGAGGAAGTCGGCCGACTGCAAGGGCTCTGGCCGACGCTCGACACGCACCTGGGCGCCGCGCAGCAGTCGCTGCGGTCCCCGGCGCGAGGTTTATCGCATTGGCATCTCGCCTTGGCACTCGCCGCAGGTGCGATCTCCGGAGTGGTGAAGTCCAAGACGGGCCGCGTGCTCGTCGTCAAAGGCGACACCCACAAGGAGAAGACCTTGCACACGGAGTACACCGAGCGCGACGACGGTTCCGTGGCCGAGACGCGCATCCTGACCGACAAGTTCGTGCCGGTCATCCGTGCCTGGGACATGACACCAGGCTCGCCGACCTGCGGCGAGGTGTTGACCATCCGCTGATCGCTGTTCCCTGACGGTCGCCGTCGATCTGTTCTTCCACTGCGGCTTCGCGCCGTTCTTCTCTTCCCACCCCGGGGCATGCCATCGCCCCGCAGGGGGAGGTGCATGCCCCATCTTCTTTGGAGCATCACCATGTCCCTCGATACCGAAGTCGTTCCCGCCGCTGATGGCACGCCCGTCCAGAGCGACGTGCTCGAAGCGACTGCTTCTCCCCTGGCGATGAGCCTTCAGGATTTCGTTGCCGAATTCGGCGACGAGCTGCTGGACTCGCTCAACCGCGCCAACCCTCCCGTCTACACCGGCCAGGCCCGGCCGCATCGCCAGCTCGTGCTGGCCAGTCTCAAGCGCAAGCTGTTCGGCGCGCAGGCCGAGGTGGTGCATGCCGTTACCGAGCTGCTGGCCGACCGCGGCGAACGCGCCGCGATCGTCAATGGCGAGATGGGCTGCGGCAAGACCACGGTCGGCATCGCCACGGCGGCCGTGCTGCACGCCGAAGGCTATCGCCGCACGCTGATCCTCTCGCCGCCTCACCTGGTCTACAAATGGCGCCGGGAAATCCAGGAGACGGTGGCCGGCGCCAAGGTCTGGGTGCTCAATGGCCCGGACACGCTGGTCAAGCTCATCAAACTGCGCGAGCAATTGGGCGTGCCGGTACGCGGCCAGGAGTTCTACGTTCTCGGTCGCGTGCGGATGCGCATGGGTTTCCACTGGAAGCCCGTCTTCAACGTGCGGCGCACGCGGCACGGCGAAGTGGGCGCATGCCCGGACTGCGGCCAGGTCATCACCAATCTCGACGGCGAGCCGATCAACCCGGTCGAACTCGAAGCCGAGGACTACCGCCGCCGGTGCAGCCATTGCGCCGCACCGCTGTGGACGCTGATGCGACCGCGGAGCCTGTCCGCCAGCGACCAGTCCACGGCCGTCTTCAAAGCCTTGCAGCGCATCCCGACCATCGGAGAGGTCACGGCGCATAAGCTGATGAAGAAGTTCGGCGACGGCTTCCTGGCCTCAATGCTGGGCGACAACATCCACGAGTTCATCAACCTCATGGATGCCAACGGTGAGCTGGTGTTCTCGGATCGTCAGGCGCACCGCATGGAGCGGGCGATGGCGAACATGGAGTTCGGCTTCGGCGAGGGCGGGTATCAGCCCAGCGAATTCATCAAAAGGTACTTGCCGCAAGGCACGTTCGACCTGCTCATCGCCGACGAGGCGCATGAGTACAAGAACGGCGGTAGCGCCCAAGGCCAGGCCATGGGCGTGCTCGCAGCGAAGGCGCGCAAGGCCTTGCTGCTCACTGGCACGCTGATGGGCGGCTACGGCGACGACCTGTTCCACCTGCTGTTCCGAGCCCTGCCTGGGCGAATGATCGAAGACGGCTACCGCCCGACCAAGAGCGGCAGCATGACCTCGGCCGCGATGGCGTTCATGAGGGATCACGGCATCCTCAAGGACATCTATTCCGAGAGCACGGGCACGGCGCACAAGACGGCCAAGGGCAGCAAGGTCTCGGTGCGCACGGTCAAGGCGCCGGGCTTCGGCCCGAAGGGCGTGCTGCGTTGCGTCCTGCCGTTCACGGTATTCCTCAAGTTGAAGGACATCGGCGGCAACGTGCTGCCGTCCTACGACGAGGAGTTCCGCGAGGTGGCGATGGACACGGCGCAAGCCGCGGCTTATCGCGATCTGTCGTTTCGTCTGACCTCGGCGCTGAAACAGGCGCTGGCCAAGCGCGACACGACGCTGCTCGGTGTGGTCCTCAACGTGCTGCTGGCCTGGCCGGATTGCTGCTTCCGGTCGGAGACGGTGGTGCACCCGCGCACACGCCAGACCTTGGCCTTCGTTCCGGCTCAGTTCAACGAGCTGGAGGTGATGCCCAAGGAGCGCGAGCTGATCGAGATCTGCAAGCAGGAGAAGGCTGCGGGTCGCAAGACGCTGGTCTATTCGGTCTACACCGGCACGCGCGACACCACGTCGCGCTTGAAGGTGCTGCTGGAGCAGGAAGGCTTCAAGGTGGCGGTGCTGCGCGCAAGCGTGGATGCCTCCCGCCGCGAGGACTGGATCGCCGAGCAGTTGGACCGCGGCATCGACGTGCTGATCACGAACCCCGAGCTGGTGAAAACCGGCCTGGACCTGTTGGAGTTTCCGACGATCGTGTTCATGCAGTCGGGCTACAACGTCTACAGCCTGCAGCAGGCGGCCCGGCGCTCATGGCGCATCGGCCAGAAGCTGCCGGTTCGCGTGATCTACCTCGGCTACGCGGCTTCCTCGCAGATGACCTGCCTGGGGCTGATGGCGCGAAAGATCATGGTCTCGCAGAGCACGTCGGGAGACGTGCCCGAGTCGGGATTGGACGTGCTGAACCAGGACGGTGATTCCGTCGAGGTGGCACTGGCCCGGCAACTCGTCGCGGCCTGATCCACCCACCCACGCCGGCTGCCCTTCGGGGCGCCGGCTTCTTTTTTCCGTGCATCGATGGCGCGCGATGAAGTCGGGCGCCTGCCAGTTCCCTTTGTTTGCTGCCCGAACGCTTCGCGGCGGCGATGGTGAGGGCTCCGTGTTCCAGGGAATTGCCCCATGCAACCACTCACCTGCGTCGCTCACCGCTTGGCTGTGCCTGCCTTGCTGGCCGGCTGCGTGCTCATCACCGGCTGCGCCGCCACGGGCACGACGAGCCCTCCCACTGTCCATGACTCGCTCCCCGAGCCTGCGGTGTTGGTCAGAACCATCGCCCCGGAGCCCGAGCCGGGCCTGATCCCGGTGGCCCGCTACGGGCGCTACACGCTGGTCGAGATGGTGCCGGAACCGGCACAGCGCGACCTGCTGCGACAGGTGATCGAGATTTCGATTCCGCCGATCTTGGACGCGAGCGTCGGCGATGCCCTTCGGCACGTGCTGCTGCGCACCGGCTACCGGCTCTGCGACGCGACGGAGGCGACCGCGCTGTACGCGTTGCCGCTGCCGGCGGCGCACCTGCGGCTCGGGCCGCTGCCGCTGCGCGATGCCTTGCTGGCACTCGCCGGCCCGGCCTGGGAGTTGTCCGTCGATGACGCTTCGCGCGCGGTGTGCTTCACGCGCGTGACGACTGCGCGTGCGCCGAGCGCAAGCCCGATTCCCGCGGCTCCGGCACCGAGCGCGCCGGCCGCCGAACCCGCCGATTCCCACGTGCCCCAGGAGGCCCAGCCATGACCATCCCGCAGCTTCCCGACGAGAACGCCGGCCGCGCGCGCTGGTTGAAGATCACAGCGGCCGCATGGCTGCTGCTCGTGAGCATCCTGGCCGTGGTCAACAGCGTGGGCCTGTCGCGCCTGAGCGAGCAAAGCCAGGCCAGCGCCCAGGATGCCCACGTGCAGGCGCTCAACACGCGCGTCGCCGAACTCGAACAGCAGGCGGCGGCCTCGAAGAACCAGCCCAAGCCCGTCACCCAACCCGACTTCGAGGCCGCCCGCAAGTTGCTGGACGAACGCCTGGCACAGGTGGAGCACACCCAGGGCGCAGACGCCCATGCCGGCGACTTGCAGGCGCTGCAGGCGCGCATGGGCGACCTCGAAGCTCGCATGAAGCGAACCGCCGCGCCTGCCGCGGCACCCCGGCGCACCGCCGAGCCGGCCAAGCCCAAGGTGCCCGAACCGCCGTTCAACGTCGTGGGCGTGGAGCTGCGCGGCGGCGAGCGCTTCCTGTCGGTGGCGGCACCCAAGGCGTCGTCGGTGCTGGACGTGTGGCTGCTGCGCGAAGGCGATGCCGTGGGCGCGTGGCATCTGCTGGCGATCGAGGCGCGCGCCGCCGTGTTCCGCGTGGATGGACAGACCCAGCGCCTCGCGCTGCCGTAGGAGCCGGCCATGAAGCACGCCGCGATCTGCTTCGCCGCCATCCTCGCCGCTGTCGCAGGAACGGCAGGCACGGCCTCGGCACAGTCGGCGCCGGTCGCGTCCTCGCGCACGGTGCCCGCCCAGATTCAGAACAGCAGCGACGCCGCGCTGGACGAACGGCTGGCGCGCGATTGGGGCCTGCGCTCCGATGAGTGGGCGCGCTACCGCCAACTGATGCAGGGGCCGCTGGGCATCTATTCCCCGAACCTCGATCCGCTCACGGCGCTGGGCATCGAGGCGCGCAGCGACGAGGAACGCAACCGCTATGCGGAGCTGCAGGTGCAGGCGGAATCGAAGCGCGTGGGCAAGACGCTGGCCTACCAGCGGGCCTACGACGCGGCGTGGAAGCGGCTCTATCCGGGACAGCAGCGCGTGAACATGCCGGGTGCGAAGGCGCCGGGCGCCGGCAACCGGGGCTCGGGCCGGCTGGCGGTTTTCGTGAAGGCCGAGTGCCCGTCGTGCGAGCAGCGCGTGCGCCAGCTGCAGGTGGCCGGCACCGCCTTCGACCTCTACATGGTCGGCAGCCGCCAGGAGGACGCCCGCATCCGCCAGTGGGCGACGCAGGCCGGCATCGACGCCGGCCGCGTGCGCTCCCGCACCATCACGCTCAACCATGACGCCGGGCGCTGGCTGTCGCTCGGCCTGCCCGGCGATCTGCCCGCCGTGGTGCGCGAGGTCAACGGCCAATGGCAGCGGCAGTAACCCGCCGTGCAGGCTGCGCGGCCTTGGTCCTCGGCCTCAGCGCCCATGCCGCCATCGTCTTCGGCCAGGAGGTGCCACCACCCGCCTACCAGCTCGCCGCCCAGCAGGCGGGCGTGCCGTCGCCGGTGCTGTATGCGGTGGCGCTGCAGGAGAGCGGCGCCCGGCTGCGCGGCCGGCTGATCCCGTGGCCGTGGACGCTCAACGTCGCCGGCCGCGCCGAACGCTATGCCACGCGGGCCGAGGCCTGCGCCGGCATCCGCCGGGCGCTCGCCCGCACGCCGGTCAACCGCATCGACGCCGGCCTCGGCCAGGTCAACCTCGGCTACCACGCGCACCGCTACGCGCATCCCTGCGAGCTGCTCGACCCATACCGCAACCTCGCCATCGCCGCGGAAATCCTGCAGGAGCAGCACACGCCGGGCGAGGACTGGCTGGTCGCCATCGGCCGCTACCACCGCCCCGCGGGCGGGGCGCCCGCCGCCCGTTACCGCCGCAGCGTCCACCAGCACCTGACCCGCGTGCTCGGGCCGGGAGCCTCACTTCCCTCTGCCCGGAGTCCCATGCCATGAACCGCATCCTCGTCGCCGCGACTGCGGCGCTGCTGGCCACCACCGCAGACGCGCAGGACCGCGGCCCCGTTACCAAGAACAGTTCCCCGCCGCTGATCGTGGTCGAGGACAAAGGCGGCACCTCGGCGCTGCCGTACTACCGGGCCTTGAATCCGCAGGATGCGCAGCCCGGTCAGCCAGCCACGCCGCAAACCAAGCCGCGCATTGGCGGCCCGGCCGAAGCCGAGGCGGCCATGCTGCCGGTGCGCTCGATGCGGCTGACACCCGGCGACGAGCCGCGCCGCGTGATCCGCGCGCCGGGCCTGACGCCGCTGTTCCTGATCGGCGACGACGACCGCTCACGAGCCTGGCTCCAACGACGGGGCAAGGACTTGCAGGCGCTACGCGCCGTGGGCTTGGTGGTCAACGTGGCGACGCCCGAAGCCCTGGCCGCGCTGCGTCGCCTCGCACCGGGCTTGATGCTGTCGCCGGCCTCGGGCGACGAGCTGGCGCAGCGCTTGGGGCTCAAGCACTACCCGGTGCTGATCACCGCCACCGGCATCGAGCCCTGACGTGACGTGAAGCACCCGCCATGCCCCAGTCCCAAGCCGTCGAAGTCTTGCTGCGGCCAGCGGTGGAGCTATACACCGTCGCGGTCTGTGCGGGCGCCGCGTTTCTGTGCCTGGTGGCCCCGTGGTCGCTCGCGCTGAGTCCCTTGCTGGGCCTGGGCAGCGCGCTCGCTTTCCTCACCTTCGGCGCGCTGCGCTTTCGCGACGCCTGGGCCATCCTGCGCTACCGGCGCAACATCCGGCGCCTGCCGCGCTACGTGATGACCAGCCGCGACGTGCCGGTCAGCCAGCAGCGGCTGTTCGTCGGCCGGGGCTTCCACTGGGACCAGCGTCACACGCACCGACTGATGCAGACGTATCGGTCGGAGTTCCGTCGCTACGTGGAGCCGACGGCAATCTATCGGATGGCACGGCGCATGGAAGAGCGCCTGGAGTTCGCGCCGTACCCGTTGTCCAAGATGGCGAAGGCCCTGGCCTGGGACAGCCCGCTGAACCCGGCGCGGCCGCTGCCGCCGGTGGGCGGCCTGCCGCGGCTGCACGGCATCGAGCCGCACGAGGTCGACGTCACCCTGCCGTTGGCCGAGCGCGTCGGCCACAGCTTGGTGTTAGGCACCACGCGCGTCGGCAAGACCCGCCTGGCCGAGCTGTTCATCACGCAGGACATCCGGCGCAAGGTCAATGGACAGCACGAGGTCGTGATCGTCTTCGATCCCAAGGGCGATGCGGATCTGTTGAAGCGCATGTACGTGGAGGCCAAGCGCGCCGGACGCGAAGGCGAGTTCTACGTTTTCCACCTGGGCTGGCCGGACATCAGCGCCCGCTACAACGCGGTGGGCCGCTTCGGACGCATCTCGGAAGTTGCCACGCGCATCGCCGGCCAGCTTTCCGGTGAAGGCAACAGCGCGGCGTTCCGCGAGTTCGCCTGGCGCTTCGTCAACATCATCGCGCGGGCGTTGGTCGAGCTGGGGCAGCGGCCCGACTACCTGCTGATCCAGCGCCATGTCATCAACATCGATGCGCTGTTCATCGAGTACGCCCAGCACTACTTCGCCCGGAACGAGCCCAAGGCCTGGGAGGTCATCGTCCAGCTCGAAGCCAAGCTGAACGACAAGAACATCCCGCGCAACATGATCGGCCGCGAGAAGCGCGTCGTCGCGCTGGAGCAGTACCTGTCGCAGGTGCGCATCTACGACCCTGTGCTCGACGGCCTGCGCAGCGCGGTGCGCTACGACAGGACGTACTTCGACAAGATCGTCGCATCGCTCCTACCGCTGCTGGAGAAGCTGACCACCGGCAAGATCGCGCAGTTGCTGGCGCCGAACTATTCGGACCTCGCCGACCCACGCCCGATCTTCGACTGGATGCAGATCATCAGGAAGCGGGCCGTGGTCTATGTCGGCCTCGATGCACTGTCGGACGCGGAAGTCGCGGCGGCGGTCGGCAATTCGATGTTCTCCGACCTCGTATCCGTCGCGGGTCACATCTACAAGTTCGGCATCGACGACGGCCTGCCGGGTGCCGCGACGGGCATCAAGGTGCCCATCAACGTCCATGCCGACGAGTTCAACGAACTCATGGGCGACGAGTTCATACCCATGGTCAACAAGGGCGGCGGCGCGGGCGTCCAGGTCACGGCCTACACGCAGACCCTCTCGGACATCGAGGCACGCATCGGCAACCGCGCGAAGGCGGGCCAGGTGGTGGGCAACTTCAACAACCTGTTCATGCTGCGCGTGCGCGAGACCGCCACGGCCGAACTGCTGACGCGGCAACTGCCCAAGGTCGAGGTCTACACGACGACGGTGATGAGCGGCGCCACCGACAGCTCGGACCCGACCGGCAACACCGCCTTCACCTCCAACACGCAGGACCGCATCAGCAGCAACAGCGTGCCGCTGATTGAACCGGCGCACGTGGTCGGGCTGCCCAAGGGCCAGTGCTTTGCACTGATCGAGGGCGGGCACCTCTGGAAGGTGCGCATGCCCTTGCCGGCGCCCGACCCCGACGAGGCCATGCCCAAGGATTTGCAGGAGCTGGCCGGCTACATGCGCCAGCACTACGTCGAGGCCGGCGATTGGTGGGACAACAATGGGCTTCCCGGACTGCAGGACCAAGCACTGCCCGACGACTTGCTCGCCGACTTCAAGCAGATGGCCAGCGCGGATGAAGGGGCCACGGCATGAGCGACCCCGCCGTCGCCGTCCAGCGCCAGCAGGTTCGCCAGCAGGGCCTGATCGCAGGCCTCATCACGCTGCCGTTCCGGCTGTTCGGGGTGTTGGCCGGTTCGCTGGTGCTGTGCATCGCGATCGAGTGCATCGGCATGCACTTCTTCTGGCCCGAGCAGGGCTGGCGCCATGCGCAGGGCATGCTGAACTACGAGCTGTCGCAGGTCTCGGAGCATTTCACGCAAAGCGTGCTGGTGCAGGAGCCGGGGCGCAGCGCCCTCCAGCTCGTCGAGTGGGCCTACCAAGGACTGTTCGTGAAAACGGGCCTGCTGGACTGGATACGCGACGCGGCGGCGCAATCGCGTGCCGGCGCGCGCAGCCAGGCGCAGGACTTCCGCTACTACATCGGTCAGCTCTACGTGCATGTCGAGAGCTACCTGATCGCCTCGGCGTACACAGTGCTGGTGTTCCTCGTGCGGCTGCTGGTGCTGGTCCTGACCTTGCCGCTGTTCCTGATGGCGGCCTTCACCGGCCTGGTGGACGGGCTCGTGCGCCGCGACGTGCGCGGCTTCGGCGCCGGCCGCGAATCGGGCTTCGTCTACCACCGGGCGAGAGCCAGCCTGATGCCGCTGGCGGTGCTGCCCTGGGTCACTTACCTCGCGCTGCCGGTCAGCGTGCATCCGCTGCTGATCCTGCTGCCCAGCGCGGCGCTGCTCGGCGTCGCGGTGTGCATCGCGTCGGCGACGTTCAAGAAGTATCTGTGAAAGCGGTTCAAGATAATCTCCGTCTCACTCTTCATGGCGACTCATCGACACCAAACATCCTTTGACCTTTGACACTGCATCCACCCTACATCTTCGAGGCCATGTGGCCACTCAGACACACGAACGCAAATGGCCTCAGCGGCGCCTGCTGCGTCCCGGCCACGGTAGCTGCCCAGTGAGTTCAGCCAAGCCACCGTCGTCCTCGACGCGTACACCGAAGCGGTTCACTTCGACCTCAGGTAAATCGTCGCTGTCGAACCAGAGCAGCGAGGTCGTGGTGTCAGTACGTGCGTAGTGCCTGGAGAGTTCCCAGAGATCGAGGCCCTTTTCCCAGTTGTCGAACCAGATGTCTTGTGCAACCTCATCTGTGTCGGCAGCACTGCTGCCTGAAGAACGGAGACGGTGAGCCACAGAGCCGACAGGAATGGCAGACCTGGGAGATATCCAAGCCCCAGCCTGTCGCAAACTGGTGGAGCGTGCCGCGTAGCGCACTGCACCGCGCTCCATGGTGACGAAGGCGCAAGGGATGTCGCTGAGGGAGGCGAACCGCGACGCAGCGGCGGGAAATGATGTGCTGAAAAGCGCCGCCATGCCCTGGATCAGCTCCAGCGAAGGTTCTTCCTTGGGCACAAGCGATAGCCATTGCTGATACGGCATCAGCAACTCGGCGGCGAAAGTGTCGCATGCGATTTCGTTCGGATGCCGCTTCGCATAGGACCAGGACGGCACCTCTTCGTGGCTCGATTCCAGCGCAAGGACGATATGCGCAATTTCGTGGCAGATGGTGAAGCGTTGGCGTTCTTCTGTCTCCAGCGAATTCACCGTGATCACGTGCTTGCCATTCGGCTTGGTGATCGTGTAGCCGGACTCCCCCTCACTAAGCTCCTCTTTCTTGACTTTGGCGTTGGCCGCGACCACATAGGGCGTCAGGTCTTCTCGGATGCCGGACACATCAACCTTCGCAACAAAGGCCCGTGCTTTCTGTGTGACATCCGCTTCATCCATATTCAGTCATCCTCGTCCTCGAATGCTCGCTGTATCCGGGCGATCAGTGTCGCGGGATCGGGCCTTGTATTTCCACGATGCCTCACGCCTGCTGCAGCCGAAAAGATGTCGATGCTGATGGAAGGATCGTTCAGCACGAATTCAACAAGGCGGGGATCGGCCTCCGCATGGTCGACAAGCCACATCACCAGCGCAGCATCTCTTTCACCTGGTTTGAGAACCTTCAGCAGCTTCTCGACTAAGTCCACTGACGGATTTGTCTTTTCGCCGGACTCCAGCCGGTGGACATAGGCATGGTCCACCGAAGACAGTTGACCGATTTCGCGCAATGAGAGGGTTCTGCGCTCGCGTAGCGTCTTGAGGGCGACGCCCAGGCCTGTTTGTGACATCCGTTCCGTTCCTTGTGGCTGCGGCGGACAACGGTGTGTGTCCGGTCCGAAGCAGTTGCGTTCTGCGGCACCAAGCCCACCATTTGCAGCTTGGCACCAAGTCTGATACATTGTTGTCCAGCCAGACAACAGAAGTGAGTTCTACGACTGCAGCAAGTTGATTTGGCTTGACTCGCCCGTTGTCTGCAAGAGCAACGAATTTTGCTTCAACCGGTGGTCATTGGCAACCCGGCCGGCTGGCCGGGGTCTCGATGGTTCAACTTTAGGAAATTCGCCATGACAGGCAAAAATCAGCATGTAGTTCCTCACCAGGACGGTTGGGCCGTCAAGGGTGCCGGCAATCAACGGGCAACCTCCGTGCACGATACGCAGCAGCAGGCCATTGACGCGGCGCGGGACATCGCACGCAACCAGCAGTCCGAACTGGTCATCCACCGTCCGGACGGTCGCATCCGTGACAAGGACAGCCACGGTAACGACTCCTTCCCGCCGAAGGGCTGAGTGCCATGATGGGCGTGCCCACCTACCATGTGCTCGCCCTGTCTGGGGGCGGCTATCGCGGCTTGTACACAGCGACGGTTCTTGCCGAGCTTGAAGCCGTGCTAGGCCGCCCCATCGCTTCGCACTTCGACCTGATCTGCGGCACCTCTGCAGGCGGGATGCTGGCCTTGGGGCTGGCCGCGGAAATCCCCGCCATTGAACTCAAAGCCTTGTTCGAACGACAGGGCTCCCGCATCTTTGGTTGCCGAAGTCTCGCTCGGCGCCTTCTGGGCTTCTGGTTGACCGCCAAGCACGACTCCGCAGGGTTGCGGGGCGTGCTGACCGAGCGCTTTCAAGACGCCACGATCGGCAACTTGAAGCACCGCGTTCTCGTGCCAGCCGTCAACTACTCGACGGGGCGCGGCCAGTTCTTCAAAACGCCTCACCATCCCTCATTTGAGATGGACCACCGCATGAGGATCGTGGATGTGGCGTTGGCGACCGCCGCTGCGCCCGTTTACTTTCCGCTAGCGCGCAACGATCGTGGCGTCTTTGCGGATGGAGGACTGGTCGGCAATGCGCCAGGACTGTTCGGGCTGCACGAAGTCAATACGTTCCTCGCGCCGAAACAGAATGCACTGGTCCGGGTGCTGTCCATCGGCACGATGACGATCGGTGCAACCGTCCGTGGCGGCGCCAGCCTCGACCGCGGATTCGGCAAGTGGCGCGGAGGGCTGTTCGATCTGGTGATCTCTGCCCAGGAGTCGTCGGTGGACTACATGCTGCGCCAGTCGTTGGGTAGCAACTACTTCCAGATCGACGACAAGGCCACGCCCGATCAAAGCAAGGACGTAAAGTCGCTGGACCGGGTTTCCATCGGCGCCACGAATACGCTGAAGGACCGCGGCAATCATGCAGCGCAGCGCGCGCTTGGCGACCCTCTTTTCCAACCGTTTCGAGCGCACCAGGCCGGCGCACCCACCTTCTATCACGGCCCCAACAAGAATGTGCCGGAGGCCGAATGCTGAACCTGAGCCCGCTTTTCTTTACCACCGTCGATGACGAATCCTGCATGCATGACGAGCTGGATCTGTCGCCCGAGCAACGAGCCTGGATCGCCAGCGCCCGAAATGATGTCAGGAACTGCCTTCGCACCGGAATTCCGCGCGTGCTGCGCGAACGCGGGTACACGGACGACGTGCCGCAGCCACGCTTCTTCACGCAAGGATCGTGGGCGTACAAGACCTTGAACGGCCCGGCACAACGGCCCCAGCAGGCGGATGTCGATGATGGTTGCTATCTGCCGTTGAGTTTTGTCTCGCAGACGAAGCGTCCCAGCAGGGCCACAACGGTGTTCTTTGCAGCTGCTGAAGAAGCCTTGAGGCTGTTGGTCGAGGAGAAGCACTGGAAGCTTGTCACCGACAAGCCGACATGCATCCGGATTGTCATTGCGGCCTATGCCCACATCGACATTCCGTTGTACGCCATCCCCGACGAAGAATTCGTCACGCTCGCGAAAGCCTCGATGGAGCGATACGGCTATGACTCGCTGACGGAGGCGGTGAACATGGCAGAGCGGGATGCCTGGACGGCATTGCCCGCTGATAAAGTGCTCCTGGCTCACCGCGAGTGCAACTGGATGCCCTCCGACCCCAGGCCTGTGAAGGAATGGTTTTTGGGCGAGGTGGAGGCCAAGGGCGAACAGTTCCGCCGCGTGATTCGCTACTTGAAGGCGTTTCGCGATTGGCGGTGGTCGAGCGGTGGACCGGCTTCGATTCTGTTGATGGCCGCTGCGGCTCCGCTATTCGAGAAGCGGGATCGGCGCGACGACCTGGCGTTGCTGGATGTCGTCGCGGCATTGCCGGCCCGGCTGCGCGCGGGGGTGAACAACCCCGTTGATGAGTCGGAGTCGCTTACTGCACGCCTTGGTAAAGAGGGCGTCGAAGAGGCTGCGAAAGCGTTCGAAGCATTCGAAAAAGTGCTGCGCGGAGCCACCAACGCCGGCAGCCCTTCACAGGCCTGCGTCTGGATGCAAGGCGAATTCGGTCCGCGTTTTCCGAACGAGCCGGACCGGGTCAAGGTGGTATCCGTTGTCGCCACCATTGCCGCAGCGCCGGCTACGGCTGGTCCGAGCGAATTGGTCGGGCGCACGAAGGCCGGATGAGCAGCGTCGCCGTGGTCTCCGATGTGGTCGAAGCCTTCAGGCTGCAAGGCTTCGAGTTTGTCGGCAAGACGGACGACGGCTGGTTCAAGCTGAGGGGGCCGTTGATCCCGTGCGGCGCGGACGATGGCATTCCATGTGAGGTTCAGCTCGACCCTACCTTCTTCGACCTGCCTCGCATTCGGCTGCTCGAAATTCCGCCTGAACTGCCCAATGCAGTTCCTCATCTTGGCGCGGAGGGCGGCCTTTGCTATCTGGCCAAGGGAACTGTCGTGCTGGACATCTACGATCCTGTAGGGCAGTCCTTGGCGTGCCTGCAACGGGCGGCAGCGGTGCTCGGGCAGATCTTGAAGGGCGAGATGATCGAAGATCTCGCCGAAGAGTTCTTTGCCTACTGGAACGGCTGGCTTTGTTTTGTGGACATGCAAGGCGAAGATCTGGGGCGACAAAACTGTATCGTTGCGCAAGCCAATGGGAATCCACTCTGGTTCATCACCGACAACGAAGATCGAACAACAAGAAAGTTGCATTCACTCGGCTACCAGGTCACTGATAAAACGGTGCTGACATACCGGGTCAAGACCACCGCGCAACCCCGCCCACTAACCAGCCACTGGCCCCCCGAAACGGTGGGGGACGTCTTGGCTTGGCAAAGCACCCTGGACCCACGGTGTCGGCGCAAGATTCACGAACGAATCAAGGAAGGGCAAAGCAAAAAAGCAAATGGCGTCCTGATCATCATCGAATCGCCACTGATGACCTACGGCTTTGCCGTGCTCTTTGACCACCAAGTGAGTCAAAAGACCAAGCTTGCTGATCGCAGGGATTCGAGTTTTGGGCTGAAGGTAATGCCCGTCTCAGTGATCAGGATCGATGACCGGTATCTGGCCCAGCGCAACATCCCCAAGTCGAAAACGTTGGCGGGGAAACGAATCGCACTTGTGGGTTGCGGCACGATCGGCGGATACCTCTCGGACATGCTGGTCAAGGCCGGGGCAGGATCATGCGGAGGGAAACTCACGCTGGTGGATTTTGATGGCCTCCTTCCACAGAACATCGGACGGCATCGGCTCGGCTTCCCGGACCTGTTGTCGAACAAGGCTGAGGCGATGGCGAAGGAACTCAAGCGCTTGTCGCCAGGCGTCGAGGTTCATGCGCTCCCCGTGGACGTGAGACAGGCCCAACTGGGAAAGCTGGACCTACTCATCGATGCCACCGGCGAAGAATCCCTCGGGCATTGGCTGTGCGGCCGCTACAGGGCTCCCACGCCCATGCTTTCTGTTTGGATCGAAGGGCCGGGAACGGCTGTGCGTGCGCTCCTGAGCATCCCATCCGCGCGTCCCGCACGCCCGGCGTTCCGGAAGAAACGACTATGGCTTACAAGGAGAACGGCAGCGCCGCGATGACCGACACGTCATTGGTGCGAGCTCGCGGCGTTAGAGGACGCTGTGGAGCGAGCCCGACTCTGAGCATGGTCCGGGAATCGTCGGCGACAGTGGTGAGCACAGCGATGTGCATCCCGTTTGAGAGATCGAGTCGAAATCGACGCTTCCCTTGGCGCTGCCGTTCTTGGACGAGGATGGAGCAGATGATGGCGATGCGCAAGCGGACAGACACGGTGTTCCCGAACGCGGCGGGGATCGATGTGGGTGCTTCGAGCCACTGGGTGGCGGTGCCGCCCGACGCGGCAGAGGAGTCGGTGCGCGAGTTCGGCGTCATGACGGACGATCTGCGCGCCTTGGCCGACTGGTTGCTGGCGTGCAAGGTGGAGATCGTCGCCTTGGAGTCGACCGGCGTGTACTGGATCCCGCTGTTCGAGATCCTGGAGCAGCGCGGACTGCAGGTCTGGCTGGTCGATGCGCGACAGATGAAGTACGTGCCCGGCCGCAAGAGTGATGTGCAGGATTGTCAGTGGCTGCAGCGTTTGATGAGCTACGGGCTGCTGCGCGCAGCATGGCGACCTGCCGGAGAGGTCTGTGAGCTACGGGCGATTGCCCGGCTGCGCGAGACCTTGCTCGCCGAGCAGGCCAGTTGGGTGCAGCGCATGCAAAAAGCCTTGGTGCAGATGAATATTCAACTCACCGAGGTGCTCACCGACGTGATGGGGATGAGCGGTCAGGCGATCATCCGTGACATCGTCGCCGGCGAGCGCAACCCTGAAGTGCTGGCGCGTCACCGTCACCGGCGGGTCAAGGCCAGCACCGAGGAGGTCATCCGTGCGCTGACCGGGAACTGGCGCCAGGAGCATCTGTTCGTGCTGGGTCAGGCACTGTCGATGTACGACGACATCGCCCGTCACCTGCGCGAATGCGACGCCCAGATGCAGGTGCTGCTCGGGCAGCGGGCGCAGTGCGCGATCAACGTTGGCGCGGTGCCTCGAGCCGGCAGCAAGGCGCGCGCTGCCTTCGATGTCCGGCAGATGCTCGCCAATTGGGCAGGGGTCGATCTGACGCGGATCAACGGGCTCGAGGTGAGCTCGGTGATGAAGATCCTGACCGAGATCGGACCCGACCTCTCCCGCTTTGCCAACGTGAAGCACTTCTGCTCGTGGCTGGGGCTGTGCCCAGGGACCAAGGTCAGCGGTGGCAAGGTGCTCTCGGCCGGTACCAAGCGTTCGGCCAACCGCGTGCGCCAGGCCCTGAAGATGGCCGCGATGACGCTATCGCACAGCAACTCCGCCCTCGGAGCGTTCTATCGGCGCCTTTGCAGCCGGATGGACAAACCCAAGGCGAACACCGCAACGGCGCATAAGCTCGCGCGCATGGTGTATTTCATGCTCACCCGCGGCGAGGCCTTCGTCGACCAGGGGCAGCAGCGATACGAAGAACTGCAACGCGAGCGCAGCATCGCTGCACTCAAACGCCGAGCCACCGCGCTCGGGTTCCAGATCAACCCCATCGGGGCAGCCGCATGAAAACCGCCCCGGCTAGTTTTGTTTCTTGAGAGAACGAACGCATCGGGTGCGTGCTACCGATGCCTATGGCAGAGCCACAGAAGAGGCGAACTTCGCTCGACCATTGATGCTCTGCCTAACATCTTGGCAGGCCACGGGTGCGAGGGCTTGTATGTGCCATTTCCGGCTTCGGTGTCGGTGCAGGCAGCCAGCTTGGGTGCTGAGATGGCCCTTGATTGGGTCAAGGGCGTCCACTCTCCTGCATTGCGGACCCGGCTGATCGACCAGACCCATCATCTGGCCACGCCTGACTGCGATCCTCTGCGAGATCATGATTGCCCTCTATGCAATTCCTAGGGTCCTGGGCAACTGGCGACAAGAGCAGGTTGCTGCATTTTTCGACCCAGACGCTGGAGACATTCAGTCAGCATATCCAGGCTAGTGATGCCGACTGCGAAGCGGGCGGACTCTTGCTTGGTTCTGTACATGGAGCCCATTTGCTCATTGAGCAGGCGACGGTTCCTACCGCGTGGGACAAGCGGTTTCGCTATCTGTTCGAGCGGATGCCGTTTGGTCATGAGGCTATTGCGTTGTCGCGATGGACGGCGAGTCAGGGAACTGTCCGCTATTTAGGCGAATGGCATACCCACCCGGAAGACCATCCCCAGCCTTCTAGCCTTGACAGATCTGAATGGACTTTGTTGGCAGCGCAGCGTCGGGACAAGCGGCCAGTGCTCGCTGTCATCATCGGGCGTAGATCTCTGTATGCAGAGTTGGTGCCGAGATCAGGCGAAGGGTCGATATTCTTCCCCGTGGAGTAGAGCACTAGCGCAACAACCATCATCGTCTTGACTTGCACCTCCACTCAGACGGTAGTGCATTAAAGACGACGTCATCGGGGAAATTCCTTCCTCTGCAGCGGAGTTTGCCGCGGAAAGCGGTGGCTGGCCGGTTCCGATTGATTGCGGCGCCGGAAGACCGGCCGTTTGAGCATCGAGCCATCCGCATCCCTCGGAGAACGGCTCGATGGAAACCACTCGCAATCCCGCGCAGGTTCGGCGCTTCGCCGTCGAGGCACCCTGGGCCGTGCGTGTTGCCGCGCTGCTGCTTGCCGCTGCCGGATTGCAGCCCGCCATCGCCGCTGACGCCTCCGACAACGCTGCGGAGCGCGAGATGCTCGCCGCGGTAACGCGCCAGCTCGAACTGCTGGACCGCCTCGCCGAGCACGCCGCCACCACCGCGCCGCAGGAGCGCGCCCGCTACCACTTCGACTACGCGCGGCTGCGCGCCGACCTGGAGCGCGTGCGCACCGGCGTGCGCGACTACCTCGTTCCGCAACGCGCCCAGCCGCGTGATCCCGTGCCGCTGGCCGGTGACTACACGCGCAGTAACGCGGCGCCTGCGACGTCGCCCAAGGAGGCGCCGTCGTCATGACGCCTTCCGCCGATCAGGTCGCCGCCTTCACGGCCAACGGCGGCTTCGCGCCCGGGGCCGTCTCCACCGTCGTGCTCGGCTTCGTCTTCGCCATCCTGCTGCTGTGGGGCGTGTGGGCGATGCGCACTGCCTATGTCGGCTGGGCCGAGCACCACCTGACCCAACGCCAGTTCCTCGGCGTCATCGTGCGCTTCGTCGCGATGTACCTGGTGCTGGGCTTTTTCCTCCTGTCCTGACCCCATGAAAGGTACTTCGCCATGAACGCTCCCGCTACTTCTCGCCGTCCCACGTCGCGGCCCGCCGCGCGCATCGCCGCGCTGCTGATCCCGCTGGGCATCGCCGCCACGCCGCTGCCGTCGTTCGCCGACCTTCCCACGCTGGAAGACCCGTCGCGCGGCACCGGCAGCGGCATCATGCAGACGCTGCAAAACTACGGCTACGACATCGTGCTGCTGATCGCGCTGCTCGTCGTCGCCTCGATGTTCGTCGGCGTCTGCTACCACGCCTACACGCGCTACGCCGAGATCCACACCGGCCGCGCAACGTGGGGGCAGTTCGGGTTGACCGTCGCGGTGGGCGCGATCCTGCTGGTCGTCGGCATCTGGCTGCTGACCAAGGCTACCGGCGTCCTGTAAGGCCCGGCAACGATGGCCGGCGCCCTGGAGAGTCCGTCGCGCGACGGGCTCGTGACCTTCCTGCCGCACCGCCTCAACCGCCACCCGGTGGTCGTGCGCGGGCTCACGGCCGACGAGCTGTGGGTCTGCGCCGGGCTGTCCGGCGCGGCCGGTCTCGTGGCCGGCGTACCGCTGGCCTGGCTGACGCACAGCATCGCGATGGTGCCCACGCTGATCGTCGCCGGCATCGGTGTCGGTGTCTTCGTGGGCGGCGGCCTGCTGCGGCGGTGGAAGCGCGGCCGGCCCGACACCTGGCTGTACCGCCAGCTCCAGTGGCGCCTCGCGCTGCGCTACCCCGCGCTGGCTGCGCATGCGGGCGGGGGCCAGCTCATCACCCGGTCGGGCTGGTGGTCCACGCGGCGCCTGCGGCCCGATCCGTCCCTGCGTCGAGGTAGACCATGAGCCGATTCAAGAACGAGGTCGCGCACCTGCAGGCGCATGTGAAGACCTTGCGCCTGGCTGGCGCCGCACTGTTCGTCGTGGCGCTGCTGCTCGGCTTCGGCTGGTGGAGCGCACCCAAGAGCCTGACCATCCACGTGCCACCCGACCTGCGCTCGGGCAGCACGCGCAAGTGGTGGGACGTGCCGCCGGAGAGCGTCTACGCCTTCACCTTCTACATTTGGCAGCAGGCCCAGCGCTGGCCGACCAATGGCGAGCAGGACTACCCGCGCAACCTGCATGCACTGTCTGCGTACTTCACGCCGAGCTGCCGTGCCTTCCTGCAGCAGGACTACGAATTCCGGCGCAGCAACGGCGAGCTACGCCAGCGCGTGCGCGGCATCTACGAGATTCCCGGCCGCGGCTACGGCGACGAGCCGGCCATGCGCGTGCGCACCGTGTCGGCCAACAACTGGATCGTCACGCTGGACGTGAGCGCCGACGAGTACCTGGGCGCCGAGCAGGTCAAGCGCGCGCTCGTGCGCTATGCACTCAAGGTTGTGCGCATGGACGTGGACCCCGAGCGCAACCCCTTCGGCCTGGCGCTGGACTGCCATGCACGCGCGCCGGAGCGCATCGAGACCCCGCCGCCTGCGGCGCCGCCCGGCCGGGCCGCAAGCGCCGGCTCCAACTTGCAGGGAGACACCCCATGAAGTCCCTCGTGAAGCGTTCATCTGCGGCGGCCCTGGCTGGCCTGCTGCTGTGCCTGGCCTTCGTGCCTGCGGCCCATGCCGTCGAAATCCTGCGCTGGGAGCGCCTGCCGCTGGCGGTGCCGCTGGTGGTCGGCCAGGAGCGCGTGGTGTTCATCGAGCGCAACGTGCGCATCGGTGTGCCGCCCACGGTTGGCGAGCAGTTGCGCGTGCAGAGCGCTGGTGGCGCGATCTACCTGCGCGCGAGCGCGCCGATCCCGCCCACACGGCTGCAACTGCAGGACGTGGAGTCGGGCGCGCTGATCCTGCTGGACATCGCGGCCGAGCCGGCGAAGGCGGGCCAGCCTGCACTCGAACCCGTGCGCATCGTCGAAGGCGACGTGCCGGCGACGCGCTACGGCGAGCCGGCCAAGCCGGCGGACGACGATGCGGAGCGCACCGTACCCGCAGCGAAGCGCGCCACGCCGGTGGCGGTTGTGCTCACGCGCTATGCGGCGCAGAACCTCTACGCGCCGCTGCGCACCGTGGAGCCCGTTCCCGGCCTCGGCCGCGTCAATCTGCGCCGTGGGCTGGAGCTTTCCACCTTGCTGCCCACACTGCCGGTGCGTGCGCAGGCGCTGGCCGCTTGGCGGCTCGAAGACCAGTGGGTGACGGCGGTGAAGCTCACCAACGCCTCCGGGCGCTGGCTCGACCTCGATCCCCGCGCGCTGCAGGGCGACTTTCTCGCCGCGACCTTCCAGCACCCGAATCTGGCGCCGGCCGGCCGCGCCGCCGACACCACGGTGGTCTACCTCGTGACCCGTGGCCACGGCCTGGCCGAGTCGCTGCTGCCCAAGCTCTCACCGATCGACGCGACGGTGAACCTGCCGCCGGCCGCGGCGGCCGGCCAGGCCGAAGGAGGTGCCCGCCATGAAAAGTAACCCCCTCCTGAAGTGGCTGCTGATCCCGATGGCGCTGGTGCTGCTGTTCGTCGGCATCAAGATGTTCTCCGGGGATCGCGGCGCCAAGCCCGTTCCGGCCGGCAGCGCCAACTCGCTCACGCCCGAAGAGATGAAGGCGCTGGGCATCGAGGGCGACACGCCGCGCGATACCGTTGCCACACTGGTGGCCCAGGTCAAGCAGTTGCGCAACGAGCTGCAGACGGCGCTCAACGACAACAAGAACCAGAAGAGCGAGAACGAGCGTATGCGCGCGCGGGAAAGCGCGATCGACCAGCGCATCCAGTCCGCGCTGGATGGTGAACGCGGCCGCCTGCAGCAGGACCGCGAGCAGTTGGCCGGCGACCGCCAGCAGACCCAGGGCCTGCTGCAAGACCTGCAGCGGCGCCTGGATGGGCTTTCCGGCAAGGGCGGCCAGGCCGATCTGCCGGTCGGGCTCGGCCTGGAGGACGGCGACGGCAAGGGCTTCAGCGGCAGCCAGGGCGGCGCCGCGCGCAGCACCAGCGGCACGCGCTGGGTGGAACCGGACGATGCGAAGCCTTCGGCGAAGAACGGCAGCAGCGGCGGCCTGAACTTTCCGACCAGCTTCGGGCCGGCGCAGAAGACGCTTTCCGACACGGCCGACAACGTGGCCAGCACCGTCGCGGATGCAGGCAGCCGCGCCGTGGGCACGTCGTCCAAGCCGGTCTACACGGTGCCGTCGAACTCGACGCTGATGGGCTCCATCGCGATGACCGCGCTGATCGGCCGCGTGCCGATCGACGGCACGGTCAACGACCCGTACCCCTTCAAGGTGCTGATCGGCTCGGACAACCTCACCGCCAACGGCATCGACATTCCCGACGTGGCGGGCGCGGTGGTCAGCGGCACGGCCTCGGGCGACTGGACGCTTTCCTGCGTGCGCGGCCAGATTCGCTCGGTGACGTTCGTCTTCAACGACGGCACGGTGCGCACGATGCCGGAGGACGGCAACCGCAACCAGAGCGGCGGCGGCCAGGGCAATGGTGCAAACAGCACGACGCAAGGCGGCCTGGGCTGGATCAGCGATCCCTACGGCATCCCCTGCGTCAGCGGCGAACGGCGCAGCAACGCGCAGCAGTACCTGGGTTCGCAAGCCCTCATCACCGCGGCCGGCGCCGGCGCCGCTTCACTGATCAAGTCGGACAACGGCAGCGTGGCCGTGGTCGCTAACAGCAACGGCTCGCTTGGCACGGTAGGCATCAGCGGCAACGAGGCGATGGGCCGCATCCTGGCCGGGGGCGTCCGCGACATGGCCGATTGGGTCAACAAGCTTTACGGCCAAGCCTTCGCCGCCGTCTACGTGCGGCCCGGCGCCAAGGTCGCGGTGCATCTGGAGCAGCCGCTCAACATCGACTACGACGCCAAGGGGCGCCGGGTCAATCAACGCATCGGAGGCAAGCATGCGTCGGATTTGGATTGAATCGGCCGCGATCCTGTGCGCGGTCCTGGTGCTGGGCGGCTGCGCCACCAGCAAGGACAAGTTGCTGCCGCACGGCGATCACACCATGCTCGACGTGTGGAATCAGGAGACGGGCGGCAGCGCCGGTGGTGGGCAAGCAGCGCGGCAACTGCTCGATGCACGCCAGGACTTGCGCCGGCCGCTGACCGAGGCCGACGTGCAGGCGGTGCCCGCCGCCGCTGCCGCCTACACGCGCACCGCGGCCAACGAGATTTACCGCCAGTTCCGACGCCTGCCGAACCCGGACCTAGTGATGTACGTGTTCCCGCACCTGGCCGGCACCGACCCGGTGCCCGTGCCCGGCTACACCACCGTGTTCCCGCTCTACCAGCGCGTGCAGTACGCGATGCCTGGCGAGCGCCTGGAGGACTACTGATGGCTTGGTCGTTGCCCTGGGCACGCAAGGCCGTCACGCCCGCCGGCCCCGACCTGGATGCCGATGACGCCTGGTCGCAGCATGTCTCGACGCTGGCCGCGCACGGCATTCCCGAGCCCGGCAGCGCGATGGGCAGCCAGCCGCGCCCGCCGACCACCGAAGCGGACCTGCAGGCGCTCTACGGCGTGGCACCGTCCTTCGCCGACCTGTTGCCGTGGATGGAGTACCTGCCCGGCTCCAAGAGCATGTTGCTGGAAGACGGCCAGTCGGTTGCGGGCTTCTTCGAACTGGCCCCGGTCGGCACCGAAGGCCGTGAGATGGCCTGGCTGTGGCAGGCACGCGATGCACTGGAGAACGCGCTGCAGGACTCGTTCGACGAACTCGACGAGAACCCGTGGGTCGTGCAGCTCTACGCCCAGGACGAATCGACCTGGGACACCTACCTGCGCGGGCTGGCCGACTATGTGCGGCCGCGCGCCCAGGGCAGCGCCTTCACGGACTTCTACCTGCGTTTCTTTGGGCACCACCTGCGCGCCATTGCCAAGCCCGGCGGGCTGTTCGAGGACACCACGGTGACGCGGCTGCCGTGGCGCGGCCAGGTCCGGCGCGTGCGAATGGTGGTCTACCGGCGCGCGAACGCTACGACCGCATCGCGGCGCGGCCAGTCCCCCGAGCAGGCGTTGACGACGATCTGCGACCGGCTCGTGGGCGGCCTCGCCAACGCGGGCGTGAAATCCCGCCGCATGGAGGCGGCCGACATCCACGACTGGCTGCTGCGCTGGTTCAACCCGCACCCGACGCTGCTCGGCCCCAGCGCCGACGACCGCGAGCGCTTCTATGCGCTCACGCGCTACCCCGAGGCAGTCGAAGACGGCGAGATCGAGCTGGCCAGCGGAGACTTCGCGCAGCGCCTGTTCTTCGGCCAGCCGCGCTCGGACGTGGCGAACGGCACGTGGCTGCTCGACGGCATGCCGCACCGGATCATCGTGATGGACCGGTTGCGCATGCCGCCTGCGACCGGCCACGTCACCGGCGAAACGCGCAAGGGCGGCGATGCCGTCAACGCGCTGTTCGACCAGATGCCCGAGGACACGGTGATGTGCCTGACCGTCGTCGCGACGCCGCAGGACGTGCTCGAAGGGCACCTGAACCACCTGAGCAAGAAGTCGGTCGGCGAGACGCTGGCTTCGGAGCAGACGCGCCGCGACGTGCAGGAAGCGCGCGGGCTGATCGGCAGCGCGCACAAGCTCTACCGCGGTGCGCTTGCCTTCTATCTGCGCGGACGCGACCTCGCGCAGCTCGACGCCCGCGGCCTGCAACTGGTCAACGTCATGCTCAACGCCGGCCTGCAGCCGGTGCGCGAGGAAGACGAGGTGGCGCCGCTCAACAGCTACCTGCGCTGGCTCCCGTGCGTGTTCGATCCGGCCACCGACAAGCGCCAGTGGTACACGCAACTGATGTTCGCGCAGCACGCGGCGAACCTCGCGCCGGTGTGGGGCCGCAGCCAGGGCACCGGCAATCCGGGCATCACGTTCTTCAACCGCGGCGGCGGGCCGATCACCTTCGACCCGCTGAACCGGCTCGACCGGCAGATGAACGCTCACCTGTTCCTGTTCGGTCCCACCGGCTCGGGCAAAAGCGCCACGCTCAACAACATCCTGAACCAGGTGACGGCGATCTACCGGCCGCGGCTGTTCATCGTCGAGGCGGGCAACAGCTTCGGCCTGTTCGGCGACTTCGCGGCGCGGCTAGGCATGAAGGTGCATCGCGTTAAGCTGGCCCCCGGTGCCGGGGTGAGCCTCGCGCCGTTCGCCGACGCCCACCGGCTGGTGGAAACGCCCAGCCAGGTGCAGACGCTGGATGCCGACGCCCTGGACGAGGACCGCGACGAAGCGGCACAGGCAGCGGATGCCGACGAGCAGCGTGACGTGCTGGGGGAACTGGAAATCACCGCGCGGCTGATGATCACCGGCGGCGAGGACAAGGAAGAGGCGCGCATGACGCGCGCCGACCGCAGCCTGATCCGCCAGTGCATCCTCGATGCGGCCCAGCGTTGCGTGGCCAACCAGCGCACCGTCCTGACGCGCGACGTGCGCGATGCGCTGCGCGAGCGCGCCCGCGATACGGCACTACCCGAGGTGCGGCGCGCGCGGCTGCTGGAAATGGCCGACGCGATGGATATGTTCTGCCAGGGCGTGGACGGCGAGATGTTCGACCGGCCCGGCACGCCCTGGCCCGAGGCCGACATCACCATCGTCGATCTGGCGACCTTCGCACGCGAGGGCTACAACGCGCAGCTTTCCATCGCCTACATCAGCCTTATCAACACGGTCAACAACATCGCCGAGCGCGACCAGTTCCTCGGCCGGCCGATCATCAACGTGACGGACGAGGGGCACATCATCACCAAGAACCCGCTGCTTGCGCCCTACGTCGTCAAGATCACGAAGATGTGGCGCAAGCTCGGCGCCTGGTACTGGCTGGCGACGCAGAACATCGACGACCTGCCCAAGGCCGCCGAGCCCATGCTCAACATGATCGAGTGGTGGATCTGCCTCTCGATGCCGCCCGACGAGGTGGAGAAGATCGCGCGCTTTCGCGAGCTGAACGCGGCGCAGAAGGCGCTGATGCTGTCGGCCCGCAAGGAGGCCGGCAAGTTCAGCGAGGGCGTGATCCTTTCCAAGAGCATGGAAGTGCTATTCCGCGCGGTGCCGCCCAGCCTGTACCTGGCGCTGGCTCAGACCGAGCCGGAAGAGAAGGCCGAGCGTTTCCAGTTGATGCAGCAGTACGGCATCGGCGAACTGGACGCCGCTTTCAAGATCGCCGAGAAGATCGACCGCGCCCGCAGCATCGAGCCGCTGGTGCTCGATGCGCTGGCGTGACGGGGAGTCCACGATGCGCATCCCTCGCTTCGCGCCGTCCCGCACCGTCCTTGTCGTCGCGCTGCTGATGGCCGCGGCCCTGACAACGGCCGCATGGCTCGGCCTGCGGCCGCAGTCGCCGCCCGCCGAACCCGATTTTCCTTCGGCAGAAGCAACGCCTGCGCCGGCAACGGCACCAGCCGGCCCGCCCTGGCGCTATGGCCGCGCCGATGCGCGCTTCACGGTGGTCGAGTACGCCGACCTCGAATGCCCGTTCTGCCGCGCCTACTTCGCAGTGCTCAAGCGCTGGATCGACGCGCACCCGGACGTGAGCTGGCAATGGCATCACCTGCCGTTGCCGTTGCACGAGCCGGCCGCGTCTGCCGGTGCGCGCCTGGTGGAGTGCGTCGGCGAGGCCGGCGGCCAGGCCGCGTTCTGGCAGGCCGCCGAGTGGGTCTACACGCACACCCGCGGCGACGGTCAGGGCCTGCCCGAGGGCCTGCGCTATCCCGACCTCACGCCGGCCGCGCAGCAGTGCCTCGACAGCGACCGCCCCGATGCGCTGATCCGCGCACAGTCGGCGAGCGCGGCGCAGGAGGGCATCAAGGTCACGCCCACGCTGCGCCTGCAGGATCGCCAGTCCGGCAAGACGCTGCTGCTGCACGGCCCGGTCGAAGGAGATGCCTTGCTGTCCGCGATCGACCTGCTGGCGGCCAGTGCAGCGGCCGAGCCCGCATCGAAGGAAATGCCTGCCGAGTCTCTCGGAGACATGCCCAGGTAGCCACGATCTTCAAGGCTACGACGCGGCTTGGCCGTGCTGATCGACCCCGTTCGCTGCGCATCCCTGGACGCGAACAGCCACTGTGCATGCGGTGGCGGATGCCCGCTCTTCTGCCGCTTGTTCTTCATCGTCCCCGGAGGGTTTGTCCCTCCCGGGACAGGCGTCCTCCGACTTCATCCCGTGGAGGTTCGCCATGTCCTATGTCGTCGCCGACTCGCGTCCCGAGTCGCTCAGCCTGATCGCCGCCCAGCACGAAGACTGGATCATCCGCCAGGCCATCGCCTTGCTGGAACAACGCATCTTCAAGGCCGGCCCGATGCTGAACAGTCCCGCCGCCGTGCGCGACTACCTGCATCTGAAGCTGGTCGCGGAGCCCAACGAGGTCTTCGCCGTCGTGTTCCTCAACTCTCAGCACCAAGTCCTCGCCTACGAGCCGATGTTCAAGGGCACGGTCGATCAAACCTCGGTGTACCCGCGGGTGCTGGTGCAGCGCGCCCTGGCCCTCAACGCCTCGGCGGTCATCCTGGCCCACCAGCATCCATCTGGCATGACCGTGCCTTCGGCCGCCGATCAGGCGCTGACCGACCGGCTCAAAGCCGCCCTGGCGATAGTCGATGTCCGGGTGGTGGATTACTTCATCGTCGGCAAGGGCACGCCGTACTCCTTCGCCGAATCCGGCCTGCTGTAGCGCCGCTGACCGCCTGGTCCCCGCGGGAGCCTCGGCTGCCGCTTTTCTTTCGCCTGTCTGCCCAAAGCGGAGCGCGCGCGGTGCGCATTCCTTGTCGCGGTTGGACTGCCTTCGGCGTTCGACTAGAGCCTTGCTCTCATTCCCAGGACGCCCGCCATGACGGCTCCCTTCTTGAAACCCATCCCGCGGCTGCGGTGTACGCGCATCGCCTGCGCGGGAGGGCTGCTGCTGTGCCTGCTCGGCCAGGACGCATCCGCAGCCGACGTGCTGGTCGTGACCGACAGCCGCCATCCCGTGCAGTCCGCATCCGGCGCGCGCGTGATCGAGCTGGATCTGCCCGAGCGCATCGAGGCCGAACTGGCCGCGGGCCTGCCTGCCGATCCGGGCCGCGCGGCCGCGCTCGTGCAGCAACGCCTGCGCGATGGCAGCCAGGCACTACAGCGCCGCATCGGCAGCGCCTACCAGGGCGTCGCCGATGCCTGGGGCTTGGGGCTGGCCAAGGTGCCTGCCGTGGTGGTCGATCGCCGCTACGTGGTCTACGGCGAGCCCGATGTCGCGCGCGCCGTGGCACGCATCGAATCACATCGGAGGGCACAGCCATGAACCGCCTGCTGTCGGCGTCGTCGCGCCGGGCCCGCCTTGCCATCGCTTCGGTGCTGCTCGGCGGCGCCGCTTCGAGCTTCGCGCTGAACACGGCTACCATCGTGTCCTCGGCCCTGTCGCCCGACTGCCTGGAATATCGCGTCGTCGGCATCTGCTACTGGCTGTTCTGCACCTGGACGGGCTGCACGGTGCGCACCTCGGTGAAGGTGCGCCACTACATTCCCGACGCGGTGGTGTCGAGCTACAGCAACACCGGCGAGAACCCGTGGATCGAGGTGCGCGCCATGAGCATGCCCAATCCCACGGCGCAGGCCGGCGGCGACGGGACGACGAACCACGACAACGAGAACAACCTGGCGAAGTTCAAGAACGCCGACGTGATCGGGCATCCCGGCGGTTCGGTGTTCAGCCAGTTCGCCAGCGCGTCCGGCTACGCCTGCCAGGGCGCAGGCACGGCCTTCATGCCGTACCTGCTGAGCACCCTCGACACGCTGGCCTGGCGCTACAACGTCCCGGAGATGGTGTACCCCCAGGGTCTCCGCACTCGGAATGCATTTTTCCTGATCGCATAGCCACCTGAAAATCTTCGTTCACATTCAACACCTTATGCAGCCATCTTGTGGACCCTTCGAAAATCACGTCTACTCTCGCCTTTTGGGCGAAGAGCGTGAGTGCGACGCAAAGGGGTTCCCTGATGAGCTATCTGGACGAAATCGATGATCCGCGCAAGCCGAGCAACGGCACCTTGCACGACTTCCGGGAGATCCTGGTGATCCTGATCGCCGCTGTGCTCTCGGACTGCGACACGGTCGAGGACATCACCTTCTGGGCGCGCACCAAGGAGGCGTGGCTGCGCCGCTTCCTCGTGCTCAAGAACGGCATCCCGTCCGAAGAGACGTTCCTGCGGATCCTGCGTGCGCTCGATCCGAAGCAGTTCGAGAACATGTTCCGGCGCTGGGTGGGCGGCGTGGTCGGTGCGCTCAGCGACGATGCGGGCCTCGCCGGCACGATCGCAATTGACGGCAAGACCGTGCGCGGCTCGGGCAGCGGCGGCGAGAGCGCGATCCACATGGTCAGCGCCTTCGCCACCGAGTTGGGACTGGTGCTCGGCCAGGAGAAGGTCGCCGCCAAGAGCAACGAGATCACCGCGATTCCGGAGTTGCTGGAGGCGCTCTCGATCAAGGGGCTGCTGGTCACGATCGACGCCATGGGCTGCCAGAAAAGCATTGCCAAACAGATCGTTGCGAAGAAAGGCGACTACCTGCTGATGGTCAAGGGCAACCAGCCCAAGCTGCTCGAAGCGATCGAGACCGCCTTCATCGATCAGCACGGCGTCGAGTCGGTCGACCGCAGTTCGCTGGTCGAGCGCGGCCACGGCCGCACCGTCGGGCAGATCGCCTCGGTGCTCTCGGCCAAGGGCATCGTCGATCTGGCCGACTGGCCCAAGTGCGTGACGATCGGGCGCATCGACTCGATGCGGGTGGTCGGCGACAAGCAATCCGATCTCGAGCGGCGTTACTACATCAGTTCGCGCGCACTGAGCGCCGAGCAACTGGCCGCAGCGATACGTGCGCATTGGGGTGTGGAGAACCGGCTTCATTGGATCCTCGATGTCAGCTTCAGCGAGGACGCCAGCACGGTGGCCAAGGACAACGCGCCGCAGAACCTTTCGCTGCTGCGCAAGATCGCGCTCAACATCATCCGTGCCGACAAGACCGACACGCGCAAGAGCAGCCTTCGGCTCAAGCGCAAGGGGGCGGCGTGGGATGACGGGGTGCGGGAGCGCATGCTGGGGATCCGGGCGATATGCTAGGCGAGTGCGGAGGCCCTGGGTGTACCCCGAGGCGGTGATCCCCGGCATGCGCGAGATCGGCGGCCGCACGACGCTCAACCTGTGGGGCAACGTCTATCCGCGCGGCGGCTTCCTGCATCAGACCGACGACTACAAGAGCGGCGCCGTCGTCGCGCAGCGCGCGGGCGATGTCGTCACGCGGCGCATGCAGCCGCACGTCTACCAGCCGCTGCTCGCGAGTTCGAGCGACGGCTATTGGCCGGCCGGCGCCCTGGTGGAGAGCGATGCCTCCACCGGCAAGTGGCAGGAGCTGACGCCGACCCTCTCCAACTCCTGCGCCGTGTTCCCCCACTCCAACACGCGCGTGCAGGCCCAGCAAGGCGACTACGCCTGGGCGCTGTGGCGGCCCTATGCCTGCTGCCAGCGCCGCGGGCAGGTCTTCCTCGGCAGCGTCGATTTCCTCTGAGGTATTCCGATGAAAGCGTCTCTCTCCCGTTTCGCACAGCGCGCCAGGCCCTACGCGCTCAGCATCGCGCTCGCCTGCGCCGTCACGGCCGCAGCCGGCGTCGCGTGGGCGCAGACCCGCATCAGCCCCACCGGCGTCGGCGTGAGCGGCAGCGTCATCGGCGACGACGTGCTCTACAGCATCGGCGGCGGCCGGGCCGTGTCCATGGGCGGCGCCGGGAACATGCAGAGCATCGGCGTGGGCATCGGCTGGAACAGCAACCTGATCTGCGGAAACATGAGCATCACGACGACGCTGCAGAACCAGTTGAACGGCCTCACCAATGGCTTTCAGCAGATCATGTCCTCGGTGATCCAGAGCGCCACCAGCGCCGTGGCGTCGCTGCCGGCCCTGATCATCCAGCGCGCCGATCCGGGCCTCTACAACCTGCTGACCAACGGCGTGCTGCAGGCTCGGCTCGATTTCGACCGCAGCAAGTTGACGTGCAAGGCGATGGCCAACCGGATGGCGGACATGGCCGGCGGCCAGGCCGGGTGGGATCAGCTCGCCGAAGGTTTCGCGCTGCGCGATGCGGTGAGCAGCACCGATGCGGTGTCCGCCGTCGAGCAGGCCGAATCGAACAAGGGCAACAACGGCGTGCCCTGGGTGGGCGGCGGCAACGCGGGCGGCTCGGGCCAGGGTTCCATCAAGGTGGTCGGCGACGTGACCCGTGCCGGCTACAACCTGCTCAACAGCCGCGGCGTCAGCGACACCTCATCCATCCCGCGCGCGTCCTGCGGCAACCGGCTGACCTGCCAAACTTGGTCCTCGCCGCAGGCCGCAGCGGACTTCGCAACCCGCGTGCTCGGCGAGCGCGAGCAACGCACCTGCGAGACCTGCACCAAGACGCAGACCACGCCTGGCGTCGGCCTGACGCCGGTGATCCAGGAAGAGTACGAGACCAAGCTGCAGGCACTGCAGGGCCTCGTGACGGGCTCGACGCCGATGACGGTGGCAAACCTCGAAGCCGCCGGCAGCAACTCGCTGCCGATCACGCGCGGCGTGATCGAGGCGCTGCGCGACGAGCCCGATCAAGACCTGCTCGGCAAGCGCCTGGCGTCCGAAGCCGCGCTGTCGAGCGTGCTGGAGAAGGCCCTGCTGTTGCAGCGCACGCTGCTGACCGGCAAGAAGGAGCCGAACGTCGCCGCCAACGAGCTGGCCGTGAAGGCGGTCGATCAGGAGAACAACGCGCTGGAGCAGGAGATCAACAACCTCAAGACCGAGCTGGAGCTGCGGCGCACGCTGGCCGGCAATTCGGCGATGGCGATCGTGCAGCGCCACGGCACCCGCGCCGCGGGCTCGCGCGGCATCTTCGAGGGCGACACGACGCGCGACCGGCTCAAGGAAGTGCAGAAGCCGCGGAGCGGGCCATGACCAGCCGGGCCTGGCTGCGGCCGGCACGGCTGCTCGGCCGCCGCGTCGGCATCGTGCTGCTGTGGGTGCTGCTGGTGGCGGGCATCGCGGTCGGCGTGAACGTCGTCGGCCTCCACATCGTCGGCAGCATCGACGGCTGGGAGCAGTGGCTGCGCGAGCACTCGGGCCACTTCCTCGTCTGGCGGCTGCTGCTCTACGCGGCGACGGCCTACGGCTGGTGGTGGATGCGTCGGCGCCTGCGCGAACGCGAGCCATTGGCCGAGACCCATCAGCGCCTGCTGCGCGCCGAGATCGCGGCCGTCGCCACCCTCGTGCTGCTCGAAGGCAGCCAGCTACTGCGCAATGGCTGAGCCCTGGAGAACGCCATGACGCTCAACACAACGGACTACCTGGAGTATTACCTGACCCTGGTCGGGTGGATCGTCAGCAACGGCATCTGGAACATCCTCGTGGCCAGCGGCGTATTCGCGCTGCCCTTCGTGGTCATGGTGGTGCAGGAATGGCTGCGCGCGCGGGCCGAGGGTGCGGACGAGGGCAACAAGGGGGTGCTGTCATCGATGCGCATCGAGAACCGCGTGTGGGTGGCGATCGTCGTCATCCTGTTCGCCGGCATCCCCTTCATTCCGGTCGACCTCAGCACCATCAAGTTCGACACGACGCGCTCCGCGCAATGCCAGGTCAGCGTCCCGCAGCCCACCGACACGGGCTGGTCGAACGCCTACACCACGCTCAACAACCAGAGCGCGCTGGTGCCGGTGTGGTGGTTCTTCATGCACGCCATCTCGAAGGCGGTGACGGGCGGCGCGGTGGCGGCCATCCCCTGCGGAACGGATCTGCGTCAGATGCGCATGGACGTGGATGCCACGCGCATCGATGACCCGGTGCTGGCCCAGGAGGTCGGCGACTTCGTGCATGACTGCTACGGCCCCTCGCGCGCCAAGCTGTTCATGTCTCGGCCCACGCTCTCCGACGAGCAGATGAATGACGTGACCTGGATCGGTTCGAGCTACTTCCTGAACAACGCGGGCTTCTACGACACCTACCACTCGAACACGCCACGCACGGCCTGGCCCTACGACGCGACGCGCGATGCGGGGCTGGCCCAGGTGGATAGCGGCGGGGGCTACCCCACGTGCCGGCAGTGGTGGTCGGACGGCGGCAGCGGCCTGCGCGCGCGCCTGCTGGCCCAGGTCGATCCCGACCTGCTGACGCGCATCGGCCGCTGGGCGGGCTTCCTGTCGCAGAGCGAGGTGAACGACTCGGTGATCCGCGCCGTGGTCTCGCCGCGGCAGCAGAAGATGAACCAGGGCTCGGTCTACACCGACTACGGCGGCCAGATCGAGAAGACGCTGCCCAACGTCGTGACGCGCGGCGCCGGCGACCTGGGGCTGACCATGGGCTCGCTGGGCTTCTTTCCGGCGATGGACGTGGTACGCCAGGCGCTGCCGATGGTGCTGTCGCTGCTCAAGATGGCGCTGGTGATCTGCATCCCGCTGGTGCTGGTCTTCGGCACCTACGAGCTGAAGGCGCTGGTCGCGGTGAGCTGCGTGCAGTTCGCGCTGTTCTTCGTGGACTTCTGGTTCCAGCTCGCGCGCTGGCTGGACAGCACGATCCTCGACGCGCTCTACGGCTGGGGGTTCGGCGCGAACCGGCCGCACAGCAACTTCGATCCGCTGATCGGCCTGAACAACGCCTTCGGCGACATGCTGCTGAACTTCGTCATGGCGACGATGTTCATCGTGCTGCCTACCTTCTGGGTGGCTGCGCTGGGCTGGGTAGGCGTGCGCGCGGGAACGGCAATTCAAGGGCTGGCGGCAGGAACCAGGGATGCCCAAGCTGCTGGCGGCAGGGGTGCGGGTGTCGCTATGAAAGCAGCGAAGTAACGCCTCTAGGCTTGCTCGTCTTCTGGATCGTGGGGGTCGATCCGGTAATCGTCATGGGTGTAGAGGCCGTACCCGGCAGGGCCGTATCGCCATTCCGGCTTGTGTTCCTCGTCGTAGCTCCCATCGTCGTTGCGGACTACCCAGGCGCCGACCAGCGCGAACGCAAGCAGCAGTGCCAGCCAGAACGCGGTGTAGAGCAGGACACCGATCGCAGCGAGCTTGACGGCCAGCAGCGCGGCCTTGGCAATGCCAGGCGCCCATCCCTGCGCGAGCAGCCAGCCCTGCGCCCGCCGATCCAGACGCGCGCAGCCTCTCCACGCCCGGCCCAGTGTCCGGCCGAGGCGTTCTGCGAAGGTGGTCTGTGCGGCGGTCTTCATGGTGGCTACCTCATGTTCATCCTGTCGTGTGGCTGTGATCCCTGTCCGTGTCGCGATTGAAACCTGTGCTGTTCTTCAACCGCGGTCTAGTCCTTGTCTGCTGCGCGCCAGTCGGCCTGGCTTGCGGCCACCAGCGCCGCCCAATCGTCCGGCGGGTTGCCGCGTCCCAACATCTTCTCGAACACCGCATAGGGGTCGGACTTGCTGCCCGACGACCGCAAGGTCTGCTCGTCGTTGACCCAGGCGAACACGATCGCCTTGGCCTTGGAGTCGAAGCGGAAGAACAGCCGGAACCGCCTCCCGATCTTTGCGCGCCGCCAGTGCCGGTAGGCCGGCCCCAAGGTGTTGCCCTGGCGGAATTCGTCGCGCGCAGGATCGCTCGGCACGACATCCATGATCAACTGGCTCAACGCCCGGAACAGCTTGACGTTGGCGTTGCTCTCGAACCCCTGCGGGTCGTTCTGTTCGGCCCGTTCCGCGGCCGCGTGCAGCTTGCGCAACTGCTCGATCACGCCCTCGTGGAACAGGAGCGTCCAACCGTGCCGCTGCATCAGAGCGCCACTTCGCCTTCGATGTCTTCATCGAGGTTCACCGCGTGGTGCGCGTTGGCCAGCATGGCCCGCGCCAGATCGTCCGGCAGGGACTGGACGTGCCGCCCGGCCCGGATGTCCGCTTCCAGCAGCCCCAGGAAGGCGCCGATGGCCGGGTCTTCATGGTCGGCGTCGGCGCGGGTCACGACGACTTCGCCGCCGCGCAGGTCGAACGCCACCTTGCCGCCGGTGTCCACGCCCAGCGCTTGCCGGATGGACTTGGGCAGCGTGATCTGACCCTTGGAGGTCAGCGTCGCGACTTCGTGGATTTCGGGCATGGCGGCACTCCTGATGGCAATGCCTGGATGGTAAGGAAATTTCCTTACCTTGTCAATCTGGGTGTGCATGGTGCTCCGTCCGGTCGATGAAACGGCTCCATCGTAGGGGCGGCACAGCCAGCCTTCCCGCATCAATCCGACTTGGGCCAAACCCGCATTGGTTGTGGTTCGGCAGGCGTCGTTGCCCTATATCCAAAGGTTTCCGTAAAGGCCAAAGGGCTGGGGAAGGGGCAAGGGAATGGGGCCAAGGGGAAAGGCCCTACCCGAAAAGGCCAAAAGGCTCTCCCGACCGGCCCGCCGTCTGGGGTTCGCCATGCTCTCGCTGTTCCAACGCAAACGGGTGCCACCTGCCGCCAGTGCGCCACCGCCCAAACCTCCCGCCGAGCCCGGCAAAGGGCTGATGCGGCCGGAGCCGGCCGCATCGCTGCTGGCGACGCCGCGCCGGCAGAAGCTGCTGGAACACATCTGGCAGCGCACCTCGCTGTCGCGCCGGCAGTTCGCCACGCTGTACCTCGCCCCGCTGGAACGCTACGCCGAGCTGGTCCAGCAATTCCCCGCGTCGGAGGCCCATCACCACGCCTATCCGGGCGGCATGCTGGACCACGGCCTGGAGATCGTCGCCTACGCGCTCAAGCTGCGGCAGTCGCATCTGCTGCCCGCCGGCGCCACGCCGGAGGCGCAAGCCGCCCAGGCCGAGGCCTGGACCGCAGGCACCGCCTATGCTGCGCTGCTGCACGACATCGGCAAGATCGCGGTCGACCTGCACGTCGAGTACGCGGACGGCACGGTCTGGCATCCCTGGCACGGCCCGCTGCGGCGGCCGTACCGCTTCCGCTACCGCAGGGAGCGCGAATACCGGCTGCACAGCGCCGCCACCGGGCTGCTCTACGCCCGGCTGCTCGATCCGGGCATCTTCGACTGGCTCGCCGACTACCCCGACCTGTGGGCCGCGCTGCTGTACGTCCTGGCCGGCCAGTACGAGCACGCCGGCATGCTCGGCGAACTGGTCGTGCAGGCGGACCAGGCATCCGTCGCCCAGGAACTCGGCGGCGATCCGAGCAAGGCCCTGGCAGCGCCCCGGCACGCACTGCAGCGCAAGCTGCTCGATGGCCTGCGCTACCTCCTGAAGGAAGAATTCAAGCTGAACCAGCCCCAGGCCTCGGATGGCTGGCTGACCCAGGACGCGCTCTGGCTGGTGAGCAAGACCGTCTCTGACAAGCTGCGCGCGCATCTGCTGTCGCAGGGCATCGACGGCATCCCGGCCAGCAACACGGCGGTGTTCAACGTGCTGCAGGATCACGGCATCGCCTTGGCCACACCGGACGGCAAGGCGATCTGGAAGGCCACCGTCACCAGCGATGCCGGCTGGTCGCACAGCTTCACCTTCCTGAAACTGTCTCCGGCCATGGTCTGGGATGCGGCCGACCGGCCGGCGCCGTTCGCGGGTCGCGTGCAGGCCGACGAGGAACAAGGGGCGCCGACACCGCAGGCACCGGCATCCGAAGCGCCAGGCTTGGAAAGCGCCGATACGGCGCCACCAAGCATCGCGCCGACCGTCCCTATGCCCACCGACAACGGCGTGGCTGCGCTGCTCGATCTGCTGAGTGACACGGCCCCACCCGTAGCGCCGGAGGCCCCGAGCGAACCCGAGCCTGCCTCGCCACCGGCGCCTACGGTGCTGCCGCAGATAAGCCTCGCGCCATTTCAGGATCGGCCGGAGCCATCCGGCGAGCATTTCATGGCCTGGCTGCGTCAGGGCATCCAGACGCACAAGCTCATCATCAACGACGCCAAAGCCTTGGTGCACAGCGTCGCCGGAACGGCCTACCTGGTGAGCCCCGGCGTCTTCCAGCGCTATGCGCAGGAACATCTGCAAATCGCCGCACTGGCGAAACCGGAGAACCTGGAGGGATGGCAGTGGGTGCAGAAGCGTTTCGAGAAGCTAGGCCTGCACCGCAAGCAAGCCAGCGGGCTGAATATCTGGACCTGCGAAGTCACGGGGCCGCGCAAATCCAGGCGACTGCACGGCTACCTGCTGAGCGCTCCCGAAGCGCTGTTCCAGGAAATGCCTCCGGACAATCCATACCTGCGCCTCCTCACCGAGGCCGTAAAGCGCGAAAATTCAGCCGCCGGTAATAAGAACGACAACGAACAGGGGTAGACAAGGAGCCACGGCGCGGGCCGGCTTCAGTCCGCTGATTTAGGCGGAGCCGTCTCTGCCAGCTTGGCTTCAGTCAGCGCCATCAAGTGGGCAGAACTGCATTTCAGCGCACGGGCGATTTTGAGAATGAGGGGGAGCGTGGGGACATGCTCGCCACGCTCGATCTTTCCCATGTGCGAACGCTCGATTCCTGACAGATGAGCCAGCGTTTCCTGGGCGATGCCTTGACTGGTTCTTTCTTCGCGCACGGAGGCCCCAAACGCGATGGCTGGTTCCGCTTCGTAGGTTGTTGTCCCGGTGGGCCGGCCTCTTTGAATCGAACGCTTTTGCATTGCCAAAAGCGTCGAGGATTGACACGATATAAACCACGTTAAACTTAACTCAATAGAAGCGACTTCATCGGTCGCCGCGAGTTCACTGCCTGGAGGAACTGGACGTGAAATCGAGCGATGCCTCCACTGAAATCCGGGTGGCTGTGCTCGGCGAGTGGGTGCCTTCACCGCTTGCCGACTTGCTGGCGTTGCAGCGCGCCGAAGAGCCAGAGACCGCCACCGCCTTGATCGGATGCAGTTCCACAGCGCAGGCGCAGGAACTGCCGCACGATAACTTTGACTTGGCCCTGTCCACAGCCGCCTGGGAGTGGCCAGGCTGGGTGTGCGAGCCGTTGTGGCATGACACGCTGGCAGTCGCCGTCGCCAAGCGCTCGCACCTGCTGTCCTACCGTGAAGTGCCTCGCCAAGAGCTGCTCAAGCAGCCGTTGATCTGCGCGCAGTCAACGGCCGACGAGCCGTGGCGCGCGGTGGCGCATGGCCTGGTCGAGGATGCACCGCAGGGCCATGAGCAGACCGTCAGCACCTTCGACATGGCGATGACGCTCGTCTCCGCGGGCTACGGCATTGCCGTCGCACCCGCCGCGAGACTGACCTGCTACCTGCGTCGCGGCATCGCCGCGCGGCCATTGGCTGGCGCACCCATCATCGTGATGGCCTACCTGCTTCGCCCGTCCTCGTCCTTGACCGAGCCCCAGGAAAGATTCGCCCGCCGCGCGCGCTCCGTGTCCTGAGACAGGGGCGCGCACTGCTGGGCGCTGGCGCGCTACGCAAACGCCACCTGCTGCGGGGACCACTCGCTTTCCTTCACCGTCGTGCTCACCGCCATGATGATCTTGTCGAGATTTGTGGCACTGACGCTTTCCAGAGCCGAGCCGCCGCGCAGCTTCGCGCGCGGCTGCAGGAGCGCGTTGTAGATCTGCCAAGGGTCGGCGCCCCTGGTCAGCTTGAGGACCGCCTGGATCAGCGCGTGCTTGACCGGATCGAGATGCCAATCCGGCACGCGCTGACCACGGTTGCCCAGGTTCAGCGCCAGCAGGTTGCCGGCCTTGATCTCGTAGCTGATCCACCGGCGGGACTTGCCCGCCATCTTCGCGTACTCGGCGACTGGCAGGTTGTGTGGTGCCTCGAAGACATCGACCAGTTCCATCCGCTGGCGCTGTATGTCGGACAGCGGTTCCTCCATGACGGAACGCGGCAACGGCACTGCGGGCAGCCGATGCGTCTCGGCTGACACCAGTGGCATCGCGTCTCCCGGCCTGGTCACGATCAGGAGCGGCGCCGACGCGGCCGCTGGTTTGGGTGGCGCACTCGCGGCTTCCTCATCCGAGAGGACGGGCACGCCCTCCAAATGAATGGTGAGCGGCATGCTCGCTGCCTCGACCATGTTCTGCTCGAAGAGATCGAGCCGGTCGGCCCAATCCTGCATCATCCGCCGCCGCTGCTCGACGTACTCGGCGTGGTTGTAGGTGGCACTGACCTTGTTGGGATCGACGTGCGAGAGTTGCGCGTCCACCCACACCTTCGGGTAGCCGATCTCGTTGAGCGCGGTGGACATCGTGCCCCGGATGCCGTGCCCGGTCAGCAGGTCGCGATAGCCCATGCGCTTGAGCGCGCCGTTGAGCGTGTTCTCGCTCATGCGCTTCTTCAACTCGCTGTCGTGGCGGAACAGATAGTGCTGGGCCGGTTTGAGCTGTTCGAGCAGGTGCCGGACGATCTCGATGGCCTGCACCGACAGCGGCACGATGTAGGGTGGAATGTCCTTGGGCAACTGGCGCTTCCTGCGCATGTCCACCTGGAGCTGCTTCACGACCTCGGGCGGGATGATCCAGAGGCCCCGATCGAGGTCGAACTGATCCGGCGTCGCCAGGCGCAGCTCGCCCGTGCGCACGCCGGTGAATAGCAGCAGCCGCAGACCGAGCTGGGTCTGCAGCCGGCCACGATACTTGCGCAGGCGCTGCAACAGCTTCGGCAACTCGGCCATGCGCAGGAACGGGTTGTGGTTCACCGGGGGCAGCGGCAGCGCCACCACGTCGAGGTCGGAAGCCGGGTTCTGCTCCAGGCCCGGCACGACCACCAGCGCGTAGCGGAACATCTGGTTGAACCACGTCCTGACTTTCTCGGCGACGGAGAGCGCCTTGCGCCGCTCGATCCTGGCGATCACTTCCAGCAGGTCAGGGCGTTTGATGTCGTAGATCGAGCGCTTGCCCAGCAAGGGCAGCACATCCTTGGCGAAGACGCGAGGGAGGATCGAGAGGGTGGTCTGCCGGCCCTTCTTGAGGCCGCGTTCGCGGTGGGCAAGCCACTTCTTGTAGATCGCCTCGAAGGTGTTTTCACCGGCGAGTTTGACCGCGGCGCGCTTTTGCTTGCGGTGAAGGCGCGGGTTGATGTCCTTGGCCACCAAGGCGCGCGCCTCGTCACGCAGGGCGCGTGCCTCACGAAGGGACACCTCGGGATAGGTGCCCAGCGACATGCGCTTGGGCTCCTTCATCCAGTAGTAACGGAAGTGCCAGCTCTTGCTGCCCGTGGCCGTCACGGCCAGGGAGAGACCATCGATGTCTGGAAGTGTGTAGGCCTTGCCGGTGGCTTTGGCTTGGCGGACCACCAAGTCTGAGAGTGCCATGCTCTAGCTCCTGAACATGAGTCAGGAACCAGATGCTTAACCCATCGACCTCAGCGCCCTAGCAACAATCCGGAAGCCGTCGTGCCCGCAAAAATGGACACAAAAATGGACATAAACGTCGTGGCTTCAGGTGGATTTCCGTGGAGCCCACTGGAACATCGAGGTGTCGAAAACTCAACCAGAATCAACGACTTACGATGCCTCTTGGACTTCCTCAGAATTCCCTGGAACGATGCAGTGGAGCGGGTGAAGGGAATCGAACCCTCGTCATGAGCTTGGGAAGCTCAGGTAATAGCCATTATACGACACCCGCATTTCGGGCCGATCTGGCGCCGACCGCGAAGAAGGCCGGATTGTACTGCCACGGCCGGTGCGCTTCAACCGCGGCGGTGTTTTCAGGCGGTGAGCCGTTCCACCGCCTCGCGGATGCGTGCCGGCTCGTCCATCTTGAGGATGCGCTGCACCCTGGGGGCGAGCTCGCCGAGGTCGGCGCGCAGCACCTGCTGCTTGATCTCGAGGATGCTGCCCGGGTGCATCGAGAAGTTGCGCAGGCCCATGCCGAGCAGCAGCTCGGTGTACAGCGGGTCGCCCGCCATCTCGCCGCACACCGACACCGGCAGGCCGAAGCGCGCGCCGCTGGAGATGGTGCCGGCGATGAGCTTGAGCACGGCGGGGTGGAGCGGGTCGTAGAGGTGCGCGACGGCCTCGTCCGAGCGGTCGATCGCCAGGGTGTACTGGATGAGGTCGTTGGTGCCGATCGACAGGAAGGCCAGCCGCCGGATGAACATGCCGAGCGACAGCGCCGCGGCGGGCACCTCGATCATGCCGCCGATGCGGATGCCCTCGTCGAACTTGATCTTTTCGGCGCGCAGCTCGGCCTTGGCCTTCTCGAGCAGGGTCAGGCACTGGTCGACCTCCTGGGCGTGGGCGAGCATCGGCACCATGATCTGCAGGCGGCCGTGGGCCGAGGCGCGCAGCAGCGCGCGCAGCTGCGTCTTGAACATCTTGGGCTCGGCCAGCGAGTAGCGCACCGCGCGCAGGCCGAGCGCCGGGTTGGGTTCCTCGCGCGCCTGGGCACCGTTGAGCGCCTTGTCGGCGCCGACGTCGAAAGTGCGGATGGTGACCGGCTTGCCGGGCAGGGCCTTGACCACGGCGCGGTAGGCCTCGTACTGCTCTTCCTCGTCGGGCAGGGTGTCGCGGCCGATGAAGAGGAACTCGGTGCGGTACAGGCCGATGCCGTCGGCGTTGGCGCTCTTGACCGCGGGCAGGTCCTTGGGGCCCTCGATGTTGGCGAGCAGGTTGACCTCCTCGCCGTCGAGCGTGGCGGCGCGGGTGTCGCGCAGGCGGTTGAGCTTGGAACGCTCGATCTCGAGCTCGCTGCGGCGCAGGCGGTATTCCTCGACGATCTGCTCGTCGGGGGCGACGATGATCACGCCGCGGGTGCCGTCGACGATGATGAGCTCGTCGTCCTCAAGCAGGTCGCGCACGTGGTGCAGGCCGACCACCGCGGGGATCTTGAGGCTGCGCGCGACGATCGCGGTGTGGCTGGTGGGGCCGCCGACGTCGGTGACGAAGCCGGCGATGTTGTGGTCGCGGAAGCCGATGGTGTCGGCGGGCGACAGATCGTGGGCGACGACGATGCTGCCCAGCCCGTCGCGCCGACGCGGCGGCAGGTGGCCGGGGTGGCCGAGCAGCACCTTGACCAGGCGCTCGACGACCTGGACGACATCGGCCTGGCGTTCGCGCAGGTAGGGGTCCTCGATCTGGCGGAACTGCTCGACCAGGTGCTCCATCTGCTGCACCAGCGCCCACTCGGCGTTGCAGCGGCGCTCGGTGACGAGCTGGCGGGCGGCGTCGACCAGCATCGGGTCGGCGAGCATCATCAGCTGCAGATCGACGAAGGCGCCGACCTCGCTGTGCGCCTGGCCGGAGGTGGTGATCGCCTTGAGACCGATCAGCTCGCCCTGGACGGTGGCGAGGGCCTCGTCGAGACGGGCGAGTTCATCGTCGAGGTAGCGCGGCGCGACGTGGTAGTGATTGACCTCGAGCAGCGCGTGAGAGACGAGGTGGACATGGCCGATCGCGATGCCCTGCGAGACCGCCAGGCCGTGCAGCGTGAATGACATCTCATTCCCCTTCGCCGAAGCGGTCGGCGACCAGCTCCTGGATGGCCTGCAGTGCCGCGTCGGCGCCCTCGCCCTGGGTGTCGATGGTGATCGTGCTGCCGCGCGCGGCCGCCAGCATCATCACCCCCATGATGCTCTTCGCGTTCACCCGGCGGCCGTTGCGCTCGAGCCAGACCTCGCACGGAAAGCTGCTGGCAAGCTGGGTGAGCTTGGCCGAGGCGCGCGCGTGCAGACCGAGCTTGTTGATGATGGGGGCGTCTCCTCGCGGCATCTTCGCGGTTCTCCGTGGTGCGTTCGTTCGTATGTTCTTGTTGGCGGGTGTGATCAGCCGGGCTGCACGCGCGTCACGCCGTCGCCCGCGCCGCTGACGGCGCGCCGGATCAGGGTGTCGAGGTTGCCGTCGCGATGGGTCAGCACGCGCAGCAGCATCGGCAGGCTGACTCCGGCGACGAGCTCGATGCGCCCGGGCTCGATCAGGCGCGTGGCGACGTTGCACGGGGTGGCGCCGTAGAGGTCGGCGAGCAGCAGCACGCCTTCGCCGTCATCGACCGTGGCGATCATCCGGCGCGCGAGGGGCAGCGCGTCGGCGGGATCCTCGCCCGCCGACAGGCCGAGCTGGCCGAGCAGCGGCGGGCGCTTGTCGAGGACGTGGCACACGCACTGGATCAGCGCTTCGCCGAGGGTGCCGTGGGTGACGAGAAAGAGGCCGATCATGGGGTTCTCCGCAGCCTTCGATTCTAGCCGACTCGCCGCCCGCCGTGCCGCTGCGGGCGGATCGAGTGCGCGGGCGAGGCGAAATCCCATCTGTCATGATCTGTTTGTACAAAAATATGTAGAAAGCTGCAAGACTCCGCCCCTCGTCGCCGCGGCGAAGGCTCGGCCGTGCGCGTGAATTCCACGAATTCCCATAATGACAAGGAGCTGCAATGACGGATGGCAGCGATCCGATGGCTCCCTCGGGGGCGGTCAATCCGATCGACACCGACTACAAGGTCGGCCAGGACAACATCGTCCTCAACGTCGGGCCCTTCGGCCTCGACATCCACAACCGCGTGTTCGCGGTGTCCGGCCTGCTGGTGGTCGCCTTCGTGATGCTCACCCTGGTGCTGAACCGCCTGCCGTGCGTCCACGCTGGACCCGGGCGCTCCTCCATCGTGCGGAATTGCGCTCGACTCGCCAGGACCGCCGCGAACCTGCAGATGCGGGATCAGGGCGCCTTGACGTTCTTCGGACGGATGCAGCCCGGCCACAGGCGGTTGTCCGTGTCGAGGAAGACGAGTTCGAGCTCGCGCAGCTTCTTGAGGTCGCGGCTGCGGGTCTTGTCGTTGAGCTTGAGGTAGAGGCTGGCGTACCACGGGGCGTGACGTACCGCGTCCAGCCCCTGCGCCTGCCCCTGCGCCAACAGTTGCGAGACGATGGTGTACTGGCGCGGGTTGAGGGTCTTGTTGTCGAGCAGCTCGCGGCAACGGCTCTGGAAGAGCAGGACGCCGACGAGGCGATTGACCCGGTCGTGCAAGGCGTCGATCGTCGCCAGCATGCCTTCCTGGTGAAAAAGCACGAAGTCCGTGTTCGGGTGGGGCCGGTGCTTGTCCGCCCCTTTACGGCAGGTGTTGAAGAGCGTGAAGTAGGCGTCGATGTGCTCGAGGTAGTAGCGCGCCAGCGCGAAAGGGGCGTATTCGTAGCCGGCGGCCTGCAGCAAGGTCGCTTCGACGACGCGCCCGACACGGCCGTTGCCATCCCAGAAGGGGTGGATGAGTTCGTAGTAGTAATGCACCAGCGGCGCGCGGACGAGCGGGTGGATGCCTGCATCCACCAACTGGCCGTGCCAGGTGATCAGTGCTTCGAGCAGGCGCCAGATGTCGCCCCCGTATTGTGGCGGCTTGTAGCGTCCGCCGTGCTGCGGACTGCCGACCTGGGTGGTGCGTCCCTTGGGGGTGTCGCGGAGAAGGCCGGGGCGGTTGTCGGCGTGCGGCAGATCGTGGGTGATCAGGCCGTGCACCTCGGTCATGAAGTCGATCGACAGCTTCCAGCCCGGATCGAGCGCAGCCTGTCTTGCGCGTTCGTAGGCGGCCTTGATGTTGAGCACCCGCCGCTGCTCGATCTCCTGCACCTGCGCGGGATCGAGGTCGATGGCGGAGCGTGTTTCATCCTCGGTGAGCGTGCCGCCTTCGATCGTGTTGGTCCCGTAGATGCTGCTGGCGATCACCTCGCGCTCGAGTTGATTCGCCACCTGCGCGAGCGGCGAGGCGACGAAGCGCCGATGGGCATCCTCGACGCGCTGCATCGGAAGCTGCAGGCGGCCAGTGTCGACGCCCACCTGAAAGAGGAAGGGGCCAAAGCGGTCGGTTTCGACGCGCAGCGCGAGCTCGGGAATCTCGGAGGCGATCATGTCTGCCGGAATGTCCGCTCAAAAAAACAGAATTTTATTATATTTTCAATGAGATGGCGCGCGTTATCGGCGATCCGTGTCCGTCCGGATGTCCAGCGCTCGAGGCCTGATGGACCCGGCTCGGCAAAAGCGAAGGGGCGAACCGGCCGCCGCATCGCGCGGCAGCGGGTTCGCCCCTTGTCGTGCAACTGCGGCCGGAGCCGCCCGGATCAGTCCAGGCCCTGGGACTGGAGATACTCTTCGTACGTCCCGCGGTAATCCACGATCTGGTGATCCAGCTTGATCTCGATGATGCGCGTAGCCAGCGAGCTCACGAACTCGCGGTCGTGGGAGACGAACACCAGCGTGCCGTTGAACTTGTCCAGGCCGGTGTTGAGCGACTCGATCGATTCCATGTCGAGGTGGTTGGTGGGCTCGTCCATCAGCAGCACGTTGGGGCGCGACAGCATCAGCTTGCCGAACAGCATGCGGCCCTGCTCGCCGCCGGAGATCACCTTCACCGACTTCTTCACCTCGTCGCCCGAGAACAGCAGGCGGCCGAGCGTGCCGCGCAGCAGGGTCTCGTTGTCCTCGCCGGTGGCGGCGGCGGTGATGCGGGAGTAGGGCGCGATCCAGTCGGTGAGGCTGACGTCCTCGGCGAAGTCGGCCGAGTGGTCCTGCGCGTAGTAGCCCGGCTTGGCCTTCTCCGCCCACTTGATGGCGCCCTTCTGCGGCGCAAGCTCCCCAACCAGCAGCTTGAGCAGGGTGGTCTTGCCGACCCCGTTCTCGCCGATGATCGCGACCTTCTCGCCGGCCTCGATGGCGATCGAGAAACGGTTGATCAGCGGCTTGTCCATGCCCGGATAGGCGAACGAGATGTTGTCCACCTCGCAGGCGAGGCGGTGCAGCTTGTCCTTGTCGTCGTAGTCGAAGCGGATCCACGGGTACTGGCGGGAAGACGGCTTGACGTCCTCGGGCTTGAGCTTGTCGATGAGCTTGAGGCGGCTGGTGGCCTGCTTGGCCTTGGACTTGTTGGCCGAGAAGCGGCGTACGAAGGCTTGCAGTTCCTGGATCTTGTCCTTGGCGCGCGCGTTGGCCGACGACTGGCGCTCGCGCGCCATGGTCGACGCTTCCATGTAGTCGTCGTAGTTGCCCGGGTAGATCGTGATCGTGCCGTAGTCCAGGTCGGCCATGTGGGTACAGACCTGGTTCAGGAAGTGGCGGTCGTGCGAGATGATGACCATCGTGCAGTCGCGGTTGTTGAGCACGTCCTCGAGCCAGCGGATGGTGTTGATGTCGAGGTTGTTGGTCGGCTCGTCGAGCAGCAGGATGTCGGGGTTGGCGAACAGCGCCTGGGTCAGCAGCACGCGCAGCTTCCAGCCGGGGGCGACCTCGCTCATCGGGCCGTTGTGCAGCTCGGTGGGGATGCCCACGCCGAGCAGCAGCTCGCCGGCGCGCGCCTCGGCGGTGTAGCCGTCGTACTCGCCGACCTTGCCCTCGAGTTCGGCGGCGTGCATGTAGTCGTCCTCGGTGGCGTCCGGGTTGGCGTAGATCGCGTCGCGTTCCTTGATCGCCGCCCACAGCTCCTCGTGGCCCATCATCACCACGTCGAGCACGCGCATGTCTTCGTAGGCGAACTGGTCCTGGCGCAGGTAGGCCATGCGCTCGTGCGGATCCTTGGAGACGTTGCCGGCGCTGGGGTCGAGGATGCCGCACAGGATCTTCATGAACGTCGACTTGCCGGCACCGTTGGCCCCGATGAGGCCGTAGCGGTTGCCGTCGCCGAACTTGACGGAGACGTTCTCGAACAGGGGCTTGGCCCCGAACTGCTGGGTGATGTTGGCTGCGACGAGCACGGAAGCGTCCTGATTTTCAGATAAAACAAAGCCTTGGATTATAGCGCAGCGACGCTGCGGCGTGCGCTGCGAGTCGGAGCCGATGCGCGGAGCTGTGCCCGCGTGTCGGAATCGTCCGACGCCGGTTTAGGACCGGGCCGATGGGGCGGAGCGGGGGTGGCGCCTAAAGTGAAGACGTGATCCGGGGCTGCACCGCCCGGCGCCCTCAAAGGAGAACATCATGCTGCACTACGCCGTCGTCTTCTTCGTCATCGCCCTCATCGCCGCCGTGTTCGGTTTCGGCGGCATCGCCGCGGGTGCCGCCGAGATCGCCAAGGTGCTCTTCGTCGTGTTCCTGGTGATGGCGGTCGCCAGCTTCGTCATCAACCTCGTCAAGGGACGGTGAGTCCATGGCCCGCGTCGTTGGTGGGGCCGGCCTCGCCGGCCCGCTTCGGCTATGCTCGCGCCCCTACACCGCATTCCGGACCTCCGCCCATGCTGCGCATCGCCATCGTCGACGACCACCAGATCGTGCGTGCCGGCTTTCGCGAGCTGCTGGCCGACGAGCTCGGCCTCGAGATCGTGTTCGAGGCCGCCTCGGGTGAGGCGGCGCTCGAGTCCCTTCGCGAACAGCCGGTCGACGTGCTGCTGCTCGATCTGTCGCTGCCCGGGCAGAGCGGCGTCGACGTGCTGCGCGCGGTGCGCCAGCGTTACGAGGGCATGCGCGTGCTGATGCTGTCGGGTTTCCCGGAAGAACGCTACGCGCTGGCGATGATCCGCAACGGCGCCGACGGCTACCTGTGCAAGGACTGCTCGCGCGAGGCGCTGCTGCAGGCCATCCGCACCGTGGCGCAGGGCCGGCGCTACGTGTCGGCGCGCACCGCCGAACTGCTCGCCGACGAGCTCGGCGGCGGGGGCGGCGGCGCGCCGCACGAGAAGCTGTCCGACCGCGAGCTGCAGGTCTTCCTGCGCCTGGCGCGCGGCGAGTCGGTGTCGGACATTGCCGCCGTGCTCAACCTGAGCGTGAAGACCATCAGCACCTACCGCACCCGCCTGCTCGAGAAGCTCGGCGTGGCCAGCAATGCCGAGCTGGCGACCTACGCGCTGCGCCACGGGTTGATCCTGGACTGAGGAGCTCGTGTCGATGAGCGCGCCACTGTTGACGCGCACTGAAAACTACCCAGATTTCGCGGGGTCTGCGCGCTGAAAAGTACCCAGGTGATTAACCTCCGCCGCTTCCGTCGAGGAGCGGGGAACCGAGGAGATGATCACCATGAATCTGCTGGGGAAGGTCAGAAGGCTGTACTACCGGGAGGGGCTCACGCTCTCGGAGATCGAGCGTCGCACGGGGCTGACGCGCAAGACGATCCGCAAGTGGCTGAAGGCGCCTGAAGGGGTTGACCCGAAGTACCAGCGCAGGGTCGGCGACACCAAGATCGCGCCGTACGCGGCGCAGCTGGTCAAGATGTTGGAGACCGATGCGCGGCGACCGCAACGGGACCGGCGCACGGCGCTGAAGTTGTTTGGGCAGTTGCAGGTGCAGGGGTTCGACGGCGATTACAGCCGCGTCACCGAGTTCATCCGGCGCTGGAAGGCCGAAGGCGGTGCATCGGTCGCGAAGGCCTTCGTTCCGCTGCAGTTCGAGCCGGGAGAGGGGCGCACCAGTTCGACTGGAGCGAGGAGCATCTGGTCATCGGTGGGGTGTGGCGCAAGGTGCTCGTGGCGCACCTGAAGCTGTGCTACAGCCGTGCCTTTGTCGTGCAGGCGTATCCGACGCAGAGCCACGAGATGCTGTTCGATGCGCACGCGCGGGCGTTTGCCGCGCTCGGCGGCGTAGCCCGGCGCGGGATCTACGACAACATGAAGACCGCCGTCGACCGGGTGAAGAAAGGCAAGGCGCGGGTGGTCAATACACGCTTTGCGGCGATGGCCTCGCACTACCTGTTCGAGCCGGACTTCTGCAACGTCGCCAGCGGTTGGGAGAAAGGCGTCGTCGAGAAGAACGTGCAGGACAGCCGACGGCGGATCTGGCAGGAGGCGGCCGAGACGCGCTTTGGTTCCTTCACCGAGCTGAACCTGTGGTTGCTGGCGAAGTGTCGCAGCCTGTGGCATGAGCTCAAGCATCCGGAGTACGACCTCAGCCTGGCGGAAATGCTCGAGCAGGAGCAGCCCAGCCTGATGCCGATGATCACGCCCTTCGACGGCTACGTGGAGACGCTCGGCAAGGTGTCGAGCACCTGCCTGGTCACGTTCGAGCGCTGCCGCTATTCGGCGCCGTGCGAGTTGGTGGGGCAGATGGTCGGCATCCGGGTGTATCCCGAGCAGATCGAGCTCGTCGCGCACGACACCGTCGTGGCCCGTCACGTGCGCAGCTTCACGCGCAACGAAGCGCGCTACGACTGGCAGCACTATCTGCCGCTGATCGAGCGCAAGCCCGGTGCGCTCAGGAACGGCGCACCCTTCGCCGACATGCCCGCGCCACTGCAGACGCTGCGCGCACTGCTGCTCAAGCGCGAAGGCGGAGATCGGGTCATGGCGAAGGTGCTCGCCGCCGTGCCTCAGCATGGCCTGGGGGCGGTCATCGTGGCGGTGGAGTTGGCGCTCGAAGCGGGCCGCCCCAGCCCCGAGCACATCGAGAACGTGCTCAATCGCCTGAAGTCGGCCCCTGCCACGCCGACCGTCGACACGGTACTGACCCTGAGCGAAACACCGGTGGCGGACCCGCAGCGTTACGACCGGCTGCGTGCGGAGGTGAGCCATGCGTGATGTGCTTGCCGAACTGAAAGCCCTGCGCCTGTACGGGATGGCCGACGCCTGGGCGGAGCTGGTGTCCACGAGTGATCTCGGGTGTCAGAGTTCGGGTTGGCTGCTCGAGCACCTGCTCGAGGCCGAGCATACCGACCGTCACCTGCGCTCGATCCGCTATCAACTGCAGGCGGCCCGCTTCCCGGTGCATCGGGATCTGGCCGGGTTCGACTTCGAGCAGTCGAAGGTGGAGCGGGCGTTGATTCAGGAACTCGCCACACTCGACTTCACCGCGCAGGCTCACAACGTCGTCTTCATCGGTGGCACCGGCACAGGCAAGTCGCATTTGGCCACGGCCCTGGGGGTGTCGGGGATCACCCAGCACGGCAAGCGGGTGCGGTTTTACTCGACCGTTGATCTGGTCAATCTGCTCGAGCAGGAGAAGGCGGCCGGCAAAGCCGGCAAGCTCGCCTTCTCGCTGCTGCGCATGGACCTGGTGATTCTCGATGAGCTGGGTTACCTGCCGTTCAGCCAGAGCGGCGGAGCGCTGCTGTTCCATCTGCTCTCGAAGCTGTACGAGCACACCAGCGTGATGATCACGACCAACCTGAGCTTCGGTGAATGGGCCAGCGTGTTCGGCGACGCAAAGATGACCACGGCACTGCTCGACCGGCTCACCCATCACTGCCATATCGTCGAGACCGGGAACGAGTCCTATCGCTTCCGTCAGAGCTCGGCCAGCGCGCGGTCGCGGATCAAGGACCGCGAGCAGCGCAAGCGCGGCCCCCTCACCGAGGACGAGCCGTTCTGATCCCGGCGCCCGCGCAGAGAAGCCCGCTTCGGGCTACGCCCTTCGCGGGCTTCTCTGCGCACACTCACGAACGGTAACTCGACTAAACTGAAAAGCAGTTGCTGCATGACGGGCAACTAAAGTGCCTGGGTAAAATTCAACGCGCACCGCTGGGTAGTTTTAGACGCGCGCCGACAATCCGGTACTTCTTCTGCCTCCACCGGCAATGGCTGCAGATCGGGAAGCGCCTTCTTCAATCGTTCGACGGTTTCACGCGTACGCGTGGACAGGGCCGCGCACGCTTCAGGGCTCTCGTCGGCCGCCCAGCGCGCATCGGTTGTCAGGTCCGAGCCCTGCTGCAGAAGGCGGGGGTGGACAAGCAGGACGTCGAAATTGTAGCTATGCTGCATGCGTTGCCCGCCGATCAAGAGCTGCCCTGAATTATGCCGAAGAAATCAAAGCCGACAAGGTACAAGCAACTTGTGATGGGCATGTTGCTGTCGCTCCTGGCTACCAGCCCCAGTCTGGCAAATGACCGTGCTGCCGGCCGGACTTTGCGTCCGACAGCGGTGGCCATTCACATCCACGAAGAGATCGCCGACCAACGCTTCGTTCCGAAACTGGTAGCGCGCCTGCAGGACACCCTTGCACCACCGATCGTGACGATCCCGACCAAGATGGATCTCGAACCTTTCCGGCCAACGCTCGGGCTCATGGATGCGCGTCCGCTACTCGATGCCTTGATCGGCGGCATCGACTGGCGACGGGACGGGACCGTCGTGCGCTTCGTCGTGATCGCCGACGACATGCAACTGAAACCGGCGCGTTTCAACTTTGCCGCCAGTGCGGGAGACACGAGTACGCCGTTTCACCTTTCGATCGTTTCGCTTGCGAGGCTGCAGCAGCTCGCCGACGGTGGGCGCGTGGATCGCGACCCCGACCGCACCGCCCAACGCGTGTTCAAGCTGATCGCCAAGAACACCGCCCGGCTCATGGGATACGCGTCGAGCGATGCCTGCCTTTTCGCCTTTCCTCGCAGCCTCTCCGAGCTCGATGCCACGCCGGAGAACTTCTGCGAGCCGGACCTCTCGGCGCTTGTCGTGGCGGGCATCGCTCGATCGCCGCAGTAGTCGACGGCGGCGACAGCAATGGAGCGAGCCTCACAACACGATGATCCGGATCTCAAGGCACGATCCGACGCGCTCCGGCGTGCGGCGGGTTATCGGGTCGATGGTCGTCTAGACCCCATCGTCAGAAGAAGGTCAGTCACGAGGAAGGTTTTGACTTTTCTTGTGATCGCGCTCGTATTCGGATTCGCTATCGACTTTGCGAACCGGCTCGATCCGCATGCCGCCGCCGCAATTCTCTGGTTGGAAAGCAATTCATCCGTGAAGGAGCAGGTGGGGGAGATCGGGGGGGCACGCATCGTCAAGGTCCGTTACTTCGGCGCTCAAGCGGGACGCCGAGGAGTGGATCGTGAATACTTCTTCGTGGTGCGAGGTTCCAAAGGGCACGCGCAGATCGTGGTGCGTGCCGAAAGGGATGAGCAGGGTCTCTACATCTATCAAGTACGGGAGTGAGGAAGCAGGCCAACACCGCAGAATCAGTCGAGCGTCCGGCAAGGACCTTCGGCGAGCGCACCGGCCAGCCGCTGGAAGCCCTCGATGAGGGCATCGTCTCCCGGACCGCTCACGCTCGCGCGTATGCACTGCGGGACACCGATGCGGCCCACCGCGAAGGATTCTGCGGCCTTGACGACGACACCGTGCGTCTCGAGCTCGGCCGCCAGTTCGCTGGCTCGCCACGGCTCGGGCAAGGTAATCCAGTAGTGGTAGCAGCCCTCGTCGGTGCGTGCCTCCAGCCCCGTGAGCGTCGGCTCGACCAGCGCCTTGCGGCGGCTGATTTCGGCACGTTGATGGGTGCAGAGCCTTGCCGCGGTGCCGTCGAGGATCCAGCCGGCGCCGATCTCCGCCGTCAGGGGCGTCGCCATCCAGCAGGTCGTGCGCACCGCACTGGCGATCCGGCCGACGAGATGATCCGGCGCTGCAATGAACCCGACGCGCAACCCCGCCGACACTGCCTTCGTCAGGCTGCCGATGGTCACCGTGCGGGAGGGCGCGAATTGCGCCAGGCTCGGCAGGTGTGGCGCTACCAGCACGCCGTGCGCATCGTCCTCGATGATCAGCACGTTGTGCCGCAGACAGATATCCGCGATCGCCTGCCGGCGCGCCAGGTCCATGGTTCCGGTGGTCGGATTGTGGAGGGTCGGCGTGCAGTAGAGCGCATGCACCCGCTGCCGCGAACACGCCTCTTCCAGCGCCTCGGGCAGCAAGCCCTGCGCGTCCATCGCCAGGCCGTCCAGGCGAACACCGAGCCCTCGCGCGGCGGCCACGAGCCCGGGGTAGGTCAGGTGCTCGGAGACGATCAGCTCGTCCTTGCGCAGCGTCGCCATCATCGTGCATAGCAACGCGTGCTGGGCGCCGTTGCTGACCACGATATGGTCCGCAACCGCGTCGCGCCCGCTGAGCCCTATCCATTGCGCCCCGGCCTCGCGATGCCGCCCCAGACCGGTGTCGGGGAGATAGCTGCCGAGCTGCGTCAGCACTCGCCGGTCGCCGCCAAGGCGCAGCAACGCCTCGCCCAGAAGCGCCGACTCTTCCCCCGGGATGTGCATGTTGCGTGACAGGTCGATGAGGCCGGGCTTGCCGTCCGGCGCATTGTCGAATTCGTTCTTGTGCGTCCGCTCGCCAGGGGGCAAGACGTAGGTGCCGTCCCCGACGCGGGAGGTCACAAGGCCCTGTCGTTCGATCTCGGCATAGGCGCGACCGACCGTCCCCACCGTGACCGACAGGGCATCCGCAAGCACGCGCAGCGGCGGCAGCTTGGCGTCTGCTCGAAGGCGGCCGTCAAGAACGGCCTGCGCAAGCGCTTCGCCGATCACGCGGTAGCGCGGTCGCCCGTCGGGGACCGCCGAGCGCGCAATTGTCACCGCGTCAATATACTTGTTGACCCTCATATGTAAGGAAAATACGCTTTCGATCATGAATTCATGGTCGATTGTACTCGTATTGTTGGGGTGCATTCGGCAGCGATCGAACGGAGACGGACACCTCATGCCATCGAGCACCCGAATACCTGCAGCCGAAACCGGCCAGACTGCGCGCTCATCCGCGGTCGTCGTGGCCATCCTCTTCGCCATCGTCTGCCTCACCTGGGGGACGACCTGGCTCGGGATCAAGCTGGCCGTGGACACCGTGCCGCCTCTGCTGGCTGCGGGCCTGCGCTTCGTCATCGCGTTTCCGCTCTTGTACTTGATCGCGCGTGCGCAGCGTGCGCCGTTGCTGTTTCCCGAAGGGCAAGGCGGACTTTTCGTGCTGATCGTGATCCTTTACTTCGCGCTGCCGTACCTGCTGATCAATGCCGGCGAGCAGTACGTGAGTTCCGGGCTCGCCGCGCTTTTGTTCAGCACGATGCCGGTCTTCACCGTGATCTTCTCCGTCTTGATCCTGCGCGAACCGATCTGGGCGACGCAACTCGTCGGAATCGTCGGGGGCTTCTTCTCACTGGGCATGATCCTGCACGAGCAGGGCGTCGGCTTCGCCTACCGCAGCCTGTTCGGGGCCGCTGCCATCCTGCTGGCGGCACTGCTGCATGCGTATTGCTACGTCACCACCAAGAAGCGGGGCGCAGCGATCGGAATCGTCACCTTCAACACGCTGCCGATCGGGATTGCCGGCATCGCGCTCACCCTCGTCGGCGTCATCGTGGAGCGGCCGGATGTGTCGCAGTTCTCCGCGACCTCGCTGGGCGCTCTCGTCTATCTCGGCACGGTCGCGTCGGTCGGCGGCTTCCTGGCCTATTTCCACCTGCTCAAGCAACTGAGCCCGGTGGTGCTGTCGTTCGTGTTCCTGATCTTCCCGGTGATCGCGGTGATCCTGTCCGGCTGGCTGGAGCACCGGGGCGTGTCGCCGGCGTTCGCCGGATACTGCGTCGTGCTGATCGCGGCGTTCGCGCTGACGAAGCTGCAGATCGGTCGGCTATCCAGAGCGCGCGTATGACCCGACTTCACGAGTAGTCCGGTGCCCCGGTGGGCAAAGTGTCTGGCCGGAAGTCGCCGTCTGAAGGGCGTGGAGCCTAGCCGTTCGATTTAGGCGACGTTTGGCGCGATACGGCAACCTTTGAGCAAGAGCGACCCCCAGTAGAGCCAACCCAGGAAGAACATGGGAAAGAAAACGAGACCCTCCCATGCACTGCGAGTCATATAGCCAGGTAACAGTGCCGCGTTTGGTGGAGACTGCGGGTCATAGTAGACGCGCACGGAACTGCCGGGCGGGTAGCTGTCTGCTACGCGGCTTGCAACCTCGGATCGAAAACACTGTTCGACATCTGGCACCCGTGCGCTCGACTCGAATGCCTTGTCGCGCACCACGTATGTGTAGTGTATGACGGGTACGGAACAATACGTCCTTCCGCGGGTTTCGTGCTTGACGATGGTGCCCGTGACGTGTGGCCAATGCCTTGAGTCCAGCGTATCTCGGGCGCCTTGGATCGACTCCGCACCGTAGTACAGGACTGGAGCGCCGAGCAGCAGCCACACGGCAAGCAGCAATGAACGGGGTGGCGTTCTCGGCAAACCGGCGGACATCACATGTGCGCCCGAGGCGTAGCTGAATCGACAGCCGCCAGCGCCAACTCTGCCGCGGCGGCGGCATGAATCGCCGTGGTGTCGAACAACGGAACGCTCGCGTCCTGCTCGCCCACCAGCATAGAAATCTCGGTGCAGCCCAGGATGATGCCCTGCGCGCCGCGCTCGACCAGGCGCTGCATCACGTCGCGATAGGCCTGGCGCGAACGCTCCTCGATGCGCCCCAGACAGAGCTCCTCGTAGATCACCCGGTGCACGAGTTCGCGGTCGTCGGCCTCGGGTGTCAGCACGTCGATGCCGTGCCGCTCGACCAGGCGGCCACGGTAGAAATCCTGCTCCATCGTGAAGCGTGTGCCGAGCAAACCGATGCGCGACAAGCCGGCCTTGCGTATGGCGGCCGCGGTCGGGTCGGCAATGTGCAGCAGCGGGATCTTCACGGCCGACTCGATGGCAGGCGCCACCTTATGCATGGTGTTGGTAGACAGCACGACGAAATCCGCGCCGGCACGCTCGAGCGCCCGTGCAGCGTCGGCGAGCACGGCGCCGGCCGACTCCCAATCGCCACAATGCTGCAGGCGCTCGATTTCGGCGAAATCGACGCTGTAGAGCACGACCTTCGCCGAATGCAGCCCGCCGAGTCGGGCCTTCACGGCTTCATTGAGCTGACGATAGTAGGGAACAGTGGATTCCCAGCTCATGCCGCCGAGGAGACCGATGGTTTTCATGAACGTCGCGCGATAAGAATGAGGTTAGACCATGCCACGGGAATTGCTGCGTTCCCAACACGGACGGCGTCCTGACTAACTGGCTGATCACAACTCTTCGGTCCGCCGGGCAAGCAGGTCGCGCAAGGCAAGTTCCGGCCGCTGCGAATGCTCGCCGAGGCTTAGCGTACGCTTTTCTCTGTTTCGTGAGCTGGCCCCTATGACGGCCCTGTCACAGGATACAACGGCCCGATGTGTCCTGTGTCTCGCGCGGCGCCCGAAATCTGGAACGGGGCGACCACTGGTGGACTTGGCCGGGCCCGTCTCATCCGAAACGAGAGTACGTGAGGCTGCCAGGCCCCTATCCTCTAGGGGCTCGGCAAGGCGGTGGCGCCCGGCAAGCCCGCGGCCACCGCCTGCGCTCGAATGTTGCTGGCCGTTTTCGGGTCCTTTGTACGCAGCCGAGCGAACGCCAATGCAGCTCGCTGTGAGTCACCCGTCATTAGATTGGCTAGGGTTGCAATGCCCAGCGCAACAGGCAGTTCAGGCTGCCGAGCAAGGATGGTCTCGGCATACGCGCGCGCCTTCGCCGCATCACGGATGCCAAGGTAGGCCTGGGCGAGATAAAGCTGGGCGTCGAGCGCCTGCGGCGCGAGCGCTAGTGCCTTTTCCAGCGCGGGAATGGCACGGCCAACATCGCGGTTGCGCAGATGAGCATGGCCGAGGTTGATCCAGGCATTGGCGAGCTTTGGATCGTACAGCACGGCCTGCTCGAGGATCGACACGGCGGCGGCCGGCTGGCCACGCAACAGAAGGATGTAGGCCTTACTGCTGAGCGCATTGGCGTTGCGCGGGTCGCTTGCAAGGGCCCGATCGAGGTAAGCCAGGGACTTGTCGAGGTCGCCGTTGCGGCCGTGGAAACCTGCTAGGTTAGCGAGCATGCGCGAGTGTCGGGGATCCATGCGTTCGGCACGTTCGAAGGCTTCCAGCGCCTCGCTGCGGTCGCCGAGTCTCCCGAGGAGATCGCCGAGGTCTGCCAGATCCTCGACTCCAGCTTTTCCCAGCGCATCGACGCGTCGATAGGCCGTAGCCGCAGCGCGCAGATCCTGTGCCGTGATGCTGTGGATCGCCAGCGTGCGCCAGGCGCGCGGCTCGTCCGGCGCAAGCTCGGTCAGATGGCGGGCATCAGCCACTGCGCCCGCTGCGTTGCCACGCCGGGCACGCAGCGCTGCGCGCTCGAGGCGCGCTTCGAAGAGTGTCGGATCAAGCTCGAGCGCACGCTCTAACACCGTCGCGAGCTCGTCGTCACGCAGTGTTCGCGCCAGGGTCATGCCAAGCTTTTCCCACCCTTCCGCAAAACCAGGGTCGGCGGCCACCGCCTTGCGGAAAGCGTCCTCGGCGGCGGCGTACCGCTGACGGTTGTAGTCGGTGATGCCGAGTGCGAGCCAAGTGGGCGCATCGGTCCTCGCGTCGCCACGTCCAGTGGCGAGTGCACGATGGGCCTCATCGGCGCGCCCCGCCTCGGCCAGGAGTCGGGCCAGTGCGTTGCGCGCCTCCTCGCTGTTCTGGTTAAGGTCGAGCGCGGTTTGGAAGGCGCGTTGCGCCGCGTCGGAGTCGCCGAGCGCACGGCGGATGCTGCCGAGCAGATTCCAATAGCCGTAAGAGAAAGGGTCGAAGGCGAGTGCGCGTTCGATGTTGGACAAAGCGGCTCGAGCATCGTCAGCCTTGAGCAGCCAGTGCGCACGCGCCGCGGCTACGCTCGCATCGCCGGGCTGGAGGGCCTCTGCGCGCGCCAGTGCCTGCTCGGCCTCGGCATGACGCCCGGTTTCATAAAGGGTAATGGCGAGGACGCGCCAGCTCTCCGCGGAGTGCTCATCGAGGCGGAGCGCCTCACGCAGTGCGGGCTCGGCGTCCTTCGGTCGTCCAAGACGGACTGTCGCGCGCGCGAGCTCCTGGTGTGCGCGTGCGGAGGTCGGCTGTGCAGAGATCCAACGGCGTGCATGGCTTTCGAGCTCCACCCACCGCGCCGCAGCGCCCAGGGCGACGGCATCGGCAATCCATTGCGGTTCCGCAGCGGGGACGTCGGACGGCGGCGGCGGAGCTACGCTGCGATCGGCGAGTTCGTTGATCCAGTCCGCCGGCAGCGCCAGGTTGAGGTTCTGGCCGGCACTGAACACACTGGTGGTCAAGCCCACCAGTCGGCCCTCGGCATCGAACAGCCCGCCGCCGCTGGAGCCCGGAGACTGTGCGGCGCTGCTGAGGATCAGCCGTTCGCCATCCACGGTCGGGAAGTGTGAGACCAGGCCGCTCGTCACCGCCAGGCCGAAGCCCAGGGGATTACCGACTGCATGCACGCGCTCACCCGGTAAGACGGTCGCCAGCGAGCGGATGCGCACCGACGGCGCCTGCAGTCCGTCGACCGCGAGCACGCACAGGTCACGGCTGCGATCGGCTTTGACCCAGCGTGCCGATAGCTCAGCGGCACCATGTTGTACCTTCAGCCGGTCCGCATCGCGGACGACATGGCAATTGGTCGCCACGTGCCCACGGCTGACCACCACGCCACTGCCTTGACCGCTAGCGGTCCCGCCATCGACTTCTGCGATGACCGTCACCACCGACGGTGCGACTCGGGTGAACACCGGCTGGGCGTCGTCGGCCGCAGCCGCCGGGGCAGCGGAACAGACCGCGAGGAGGAGCAACAGCGCTGGGGCCGGAACGTGACTCGGAATGCAGGCACAGCGTGTGGAAACGAGACGGAGTTTCATTGCGGGCGGGCCTCGTCGGGGTGGATGGTGGCGAGATAGGCGCGCTCGGCCATGGCGGCATCCAGGCTGCGTAGGTTGCCGTGTGCGCGGACGAGGTCGGCACGGCGGCCCGCTGCGCGGTACAGGATCATCAACGCATTCCACACCCGTGGCTGGCCTGGATCGAGTGCAAGCGAGCGCTCGAGCGCCTCAATTCCCTCGGGTGCCCTGGCTGCGAGCACTTGCGCATAGCCGAGCTGGCGCCAGATCCGCGGTTCGTTCGGATAAGCAACGGACAGATCGCGGTTAATCCGGATCGCTTCATCGAGATGGCCTCCATCCTTCAGTGCGACCGCCAGCCAGTAGCGATGGTCGGGATCGTCCGGAGCGATCCGTACCGCCTCGCGCATTGCAGCGATAGCCTCGGGGAAGCGTTCCAGCACGAAGAGCGCTTTGCCGAGCTCGGTCCACGCACGGGCCGGCTCGGACGGCCCCTTCGCCAGGCTGGCACGGAACAGCTCGCTCGCCGCCTGTGGCCGACCCAGCAGCGCAGCGGTTGCGCCGCGCCAGAACAAGCCGTCGGCGCTGTCGGCAAGCTCTGACGGGAAGCGGGCGAGCAGCTTGTGGGCACGCGTACCATCCTGCGCGAACAGGAGCGCTTCCACCAGGCGCCAGCGCAGTTCTGGCCGTGAGGGGTAGAGGCGAACCAACCTGCTCCATCCTTCCGCGGCTACTCGATGGTCGCCGCGCTGGCCGGCAAGCGAGATCAAACCCAGATGGGCGGACATTTCCCACGGATCGAGCGCAAGCGCCTTGCGGTAGGCCGTTTCTGCCTCGCTGACGCCACCACTACCATGGTGTGCCTGGCCGAGCAGCGACCACGCTGCGGCGCTTTCGGGACGGGTTCCGACGAGCGCGGCGGCTGCTTCCCGCGCCTCGGCGAAGCGCTGCTGACGAAGCAGGGCTCCGGCTACACCAAGCTCAGCCACCGTCATGCTACCCGCCCGAAGTACCGCATGGCGCCAAGCAGCCTCCTCGCCGACGAAGTCACCTTGCATGCTGGCTGCAACCGCTCGCCAAGTCCAGCCGTCAGCATCCTCCGGGTAAAGCCGCGTCCATTCCATAGCCAGGCGGACGAGCGCTTCGCCGTCCCCTACACGCGCCAGCCGCGGCGCACGGTCGCGCAACGACTGGAGCGCCGTATCAGTGTCGTGGCGCGCTTCAATCATGCTTGCCCAGGCCGCCGGCATAGCGAAATTCACGTTCTGGCCTTCGCGCTGGCGATAGTCGATGACGCCAATCAACCGGCCCTGTTCGTCGAGCAGCGCCCCACCTTCAGAACCAGGAGAGACCGGCGCGGAGAACTGCAGCAACTCGCCGCGCTCGCCGCCACCGAGTCCCGAGATCACGCCTTCAGTCAAACCAACGCCGAAGCCGAGCGCATCGGAGAGCGCGTAAATCCGTGATCCGACGCGGGGCTGTGCGCCCGCTGGCGCTACAGCCAAAGTCCGCGCATTCGCAGACGCGCTCAGCAGGCAAAGGTTACGCCCGCGATCCCGCGCAATCACGCGGGCGTCGACCGTCCGCCCACCTGCTTCGGCCAGGCGGATCGCATCGCTGCCGTCGAGCGGGCTACACAAGGTCACGAAGCGCTCCGTGGCGACCGCAATCGCGCTGACGGTGCCGATGGGCGCGCCTTCGGCATCGAACGTCCGTACCGTCAGCACGCCGTCGCGGACGGCCGTGAACAGCACGCTGGGAGCTAGAGAGCTCGCATGACTAGAGACAGCCACTCCGAGCGCCAGAGCAGCCAGCAAGACAATGCGCAACATATGGGAGCTCCTGAAATTGCGGCCCGGCTCTCGAACGCGATGTGACGAAAAAGCGTGGGCACCGATCCGTAGATAATGACAAGTGCAGGTGACGGAATATCGCACGATAATGAAGAAGACATGAAGCGGGACACGTCCCGGGAGATTGCCAGCTGCCGACCAGGATCGGACTGGTGAGCAGACCGTTTAGGGGATAGGTGCGTCGTGATCAGGCAAATTGAACCCTTTTGTCTAACGGCTGGATGCCACCCCCAGCAACGGCGCGGTTTCGAGCCCGTCCTTCTTGCCGTACTTTGGACAAAACGAACATGGGGGAGCTGACCGTCTGGCAGCAACCCAAGTGGAGCGGTCGTTCGAGCGGCAACTCTACCTGCGGACAGGACGGCAGGTCATGGCCGATAGTACGCTGTGGGCATCTTCCCCGATAGCCGCCGCACGCCACGGGCTCAAGAATCAGACTCCGATCAACAGCAAGGAGTTTGTCATGGAAACCCGAGAACATCCGCATCGGGAAGCCTGGAACAAGGGGAAGCTGGTGGGCCAGAAGGCACCGCTCAAACCCAAGGACATCTGGGCCATCCGTATTCATCTGCAGAACGCGCACGAAGTCCGTGACCTCGCCATGTTCAACCTCGCGATCGATAGCAAGCTCCGAGGGTGTGACCTCGTCAGCCTGCGGGTGCGCGACGTGACCCATGGAAACCAGGTGCTCTCACGCGCCATGGTCGTGCAACGGAAAACGCAGCGGCCTGTGCAGTTCGAACTGACCGAGCCCACGCGTACGGCTGTGGCTGCCTGGATCGCGAAGGCCGGCCTGAGGGCGGAGGACTTCCTCTTTCCGAGCCGCCTGCACGACTCACCGCATGTCTCTACCCGTCAGTACGCGAGGATCGTCGAGCACTGGGTGGTGGCCGCCGGCCTCGATCCGTCCGCCTACGGTACGCACTCGATGCGACGCACGAAGGCGACATTGATCTACAAGCGCACGAAGAACCTGCGGGCGGTGCAACTCCTGCTGGGTCACTCCAAGCTCGAGTCGACGGTGCGGTACTTGGGCATCGAGGTCGATGATGCCTTGGAGATCTCCGAGCAGATTGAGATCTGAGCCCGGCGCGGCTGCCCGCCAAGCGCCATTTGCCGGCGGGCGGCTGCTTACGGTGATGATGCTGAGGGGGTACTATCGGCCAACTGCTGTCGGTCGTGGTTACATTTCGATTTTAAGAGGCGGGGCCAGCCCCAATCCGCTTGAGTGGCCGGTTTAGGGCGGCGAACTTTGACCCCTGCACTGGCTCGACCTGTTCAGCTTTGTTCGACGCCTGCCCCTGCCTCGCGGCGATGAAGGTCCGACCCAGGTCGGTGGGCAGGCGTTGGACAAAGCCCGGGGGAGGAAACCGCGAAACGAGGCGAGGCCGTTCAGTCGGGGCGTGGCGCTATGGGCATTTGAGCGCCGCCCAATCGTGCAGGTACGCGATGTGCGTGGTGCTGCGCCAGGCGCCGCGTGTTGCGTGAAGGCGTTGCCCGCCCTCGGTTGCGCGGGCGAGGTCCGCGCGGCGCGGCTTGTGATGTGAATGCCAGTGGCGGGCGCAGCGGGTCTTGACCAGGCCCGTCCGAACGGGTGCTGGCGGAAGGCTGCGGGCGTGGAAGCGATGCCCGATCATGAGGTCACCCCACGGAGTGGTGGCGCGCGGATCGTCGCACCCCGAGCAAAGGTTTCGATCACGCGCATCACCGATCCACAGCAGCGACACACGAAGCCGGTGGTGGGCGTGGTCGACAGCGCGGTGGCTTCCGGCGCCGAGGCGATGGTGCATGGCTCGTCTGGAGGCGTTGCGCCAAGCAGTTCCCGCGCACGTGCCAGGTGCTGCCGCCGTCCCGCGTTGGCGAGCAGTCCGTAGTGCCGGATGCGGTGGAAGCCGCACGGCAGCACGTGCAGCAGGAAACGGCGCATGAACTCCCCGGCGGTGAGCGTCATCGTCTTGTGGCGGGTGCGCCCCTCGGCGCGATAGTCCTTCCAGCGGAAGGAGACGCTGCCGGCGTCGAGCGACACCAGGCGACGGTTCGAGATCGCCACCCGATGGGTGTAGCGCGACAGGTAGGCGAGCACCGCCTCGGGGCCGGCGAAGGGCCGCTTGGCATAGACGACCCATTCGCTCGTGCGCAGCGGCGCGAGCCAGCGCAGGAACGCGGCCAGTTGTGCCAGCGGGGCGAACTCGCCGAAGAAGCGCAGCACGCCGGCGTGATGCGCCTTCGCCAGCTCTTCCAGGAAACGCCGCCGGAACAGCCGTGAGAGCACGCGGACCGGCAGGAAGAAGCCACGCCGGCAGGCAATCCAGCGCTGCCCGTCGGCCGACAGGCCGCCCCCGGGGACGATGCCGTGCACGTGCGGGTGGTGCGTCATCGCCGAACCCCACGTGTGCAGCACGAGCGTGGCGCCGATCGTCGCGCCGAGGTGCTTCGGGTCGGCAGCGATGGTGAGCAGCGTCTCGGCGGCGACCTCGAACAGCAGCCGATAGACGAGCGCCTTGTTCGTGTAGGCGAACGCGCTGATCGGCGCCGGCAGCGTGAAGACCACGTGGTAATACTCGACCGGCAGCAGGTCCGCCTGCCGGGCCTCGAGCCAACGCTGGGCAGCCCGCGCCTGACACTTCGGGCAGTGCCGGTTGCGGCACGAGTTGTAGCTGATGTCGATCTGCTCGCAGGCCTCACAGCGCAGCACATGCCCACCCAGCGCCGCAGTGCGGCACTGTTCGATGGCCGACATGACCTTCAACTGCCCGAGGCTCAAGTGATCGTGCTGGGCGAGACGCCACGCCGGCCCGAAGGCGCGGAAGATGTCCGCGACCTCCAGTGCGGAGCGGACCACGATGCGCCTACGCCGACTGCAAGGTCTCCAGCGGACTGACGACTTCGCGCAGCAGGTCGGTGGCGACCTGGGTGTAGATCACCGTGGTGTCGAGTTTCTTGTGGCCGAGCAGCGCCTGGATGATGCGGATGTCGACCTTCTGCTCGAGCAGGTGGGTCGCGAAGCAGTGGCGAAGCGTGTGCATCGACACCCGCTTGTCGATGCCGGCCGCCAGGGCGGCGGCCTGAACAGCGCGATTGAGTTGGCGCGGGCTCAGTGACTCGATCGGGTTGAGGCCCGGGAACAACCAGCCGCCATCGAGCATTTTGCCCTGCGCCCGGGCGACCCGCCACCACACGCGCAACCGCTCCAGCAGCAGGGGCGAGAGCATCGCGTAGCGATCCTTGCGGCCTTTGCCTTGCTCGACCCGCAGGGTCATGCGCCCGCTGTCGACGTCGCTGACCTTGAGCGAGACCACTTCGCTCGCTCGCAGTCCGGTCGCGTAGGCGAGCGACAGCGCCGTCTGGTGCTTGAGATTGTTGCAGGCGGCGATCAGGCGCGCGACCTCCTCGCGGCTGAGCACCACCGGCAAGCGCTGCGGCAGCCGGACCGGCTGCATTCGTGCCATCAACTCGCCGCGTTGAAGCGTGATATCGAAGAAGAACTTCAGCCCGCTGATGGCGGCGTTGAGCGACATCGGCGAGGTGCCGGTATCGACCAGGTGCAACTGGTAGTTGCGCAGGTCCTCCACCGTGGCGCTATCGGGCGCGCGCCCCAGATAGCGCGTGAACCGGCACACCGCACGGATGTACGCACTCTGCGTCTTGGGGGTGAGCTTGCGCATCCGCATGTCGTCGAGCATGCGCTGGCGCAAGGGGCTGACGGGACGAGTCGGGGTGTCCATGGCTTGCTCCTGTCGAAAATGAGGCCGATTGCCTCATCTCCCACCATGGCAAGCCCGCTGCCGATGGAAACCACGAACTTCGATGCTCGTCACGAGCGGTCCAGCACACCCCTACCGCGCGAGCGGTTTAGTCCTCCGGCCATTTGCTGCCACACATGGTAGTAGCAGAGTCGTCATTCGAGCGACCGGTGAGATCCGAAACCAGCCCTAGAGCGAGCTGAGGCCAGCGTGGTTCGTAAGTCGGCCGGCACTGCGCTCATAAAGTCGATACTCACCAGCTCTGCCGTCAGTGTCGGGCAAAAACCCTCGCGCTTCCGTCAAGCCCGACCAGAAGCGTCTCATAGGGTTGCGGGGTCGAGGTCTCCATGCCGGGCGACCCCTGCGGCATGCCCGGCGTAGCCAGTCCGATGGCCTTTGGGGACTCGGAGAGAAGCCGTCGGATGTCGTCCGCAGGGACGTGCCCCTCGACGGAGTAGGAACCGACCTTGGCCGTGTGACACGAGCCGTATTGGTCCGGCATGCCCAGTGCCTCGCGGGCTGCGGGGACATTGTCGACGTCTTTCGTCACGACATCGAAGCCGTTCTTTCTCAGGTGCTCGACCCATTTCCCGCAGCACCCGCAGTAAGCGCTCTTGTAGACCTCTACACGTACGGGCCCCTGCGCAAACCCTGCGCCGCTCATGATCATCAGGCTTGCCACGAGCCCGCCGAGCAAAGTTTTCGTCTTCATGTTCGTCTTCCGGTTGATGGCGTCGAGGCATAGTTTGGCGTTTCGAGCCCAACGGGAAGCTGACCTCAAAATTACATTTCCGTCAGACAGCCGGGACTCCGGTCGACTTTGCAGCATCAGGAAGGCGATGAGGCTTCATTGCGAGGCAAGGTGATCGTGAAGCAGGTGACACCTTCAGCGGAGCGCGCAGTGATGTGACCCCCGTGGGCCTGCACGATGGAACGCGTGATCGCAAGTCCGAGCCCTGCGCCTTCACCGCGAGACTCGCGCTGGGCGCTACCGCGATGGAAGCGTTCGAAAATCCGTTCGATCTGATCGGCGGGTATCGGGTCGCCGACATTGCAAACGGCGAGACGGACGCCGGCTGCGTCCGCGTCGACCCTGATCGTGATCTGTCCATTTTTCGGTGTGTGACGAAGCGCATTCGAAATCAGGTTCGACAAGGCGCGCCGCAGCATCAGGCGATCACCCTGAACGCTCGCTTGGCCTTGGCGCACGATGCGGACTTGGCCCTCTTCGGCCAAGGCTTCGTAGAAATCGATCAGCGCATCCGCCTCGCGGGCCAGGTCGATCGCCTCGCCCGCGTGCGCGAGGGTGTTCTCCTCGGCCTTGGCGAGGAACAGCATGTCGCTGACCATGCGTGCGATGCGCTCGTATTCCTCGAGGTTCGACGCCAGAATGTCCTGATATTCGTCGAGCGTGCGTGGCCGCGACAGCGCGACCTGGGTCTGGGTCATCAGGTTCGAGATCGGCGTACGCAGTTCGTGGGCAATGTCCGCCGAATAGTCACCGAGGCGCTGGAAAGCGGCTTCGAGCCGAGCGAGCATGCCATTGAAGGCTTCGACGTGGTCGCGCACTTCCAGCGGCGCATCATCGATGGCGAGACGCTCGCCGAGTTGCCGTGCCGACAGCCTACGGGCGGTTTCGGTGACCCGGCGCAGAGGGGCGAGGCCCCGGTGCGCCGCAAACCAGCCCAATAGCGCCGCCGCCAATGCCGCCACGACGACGCCCGCCCAGGTGGCGTTGTGCACCGACGCGAGGAAATGGACGTGATGCGACAGATCGAGTGCGACCAGCGCCTCGATCGTTTGCTCCTTCGACCCAAGGCTCGGTAGCGTGATTCTGGCCTCAAGCCCTCGATGGGGGCGCTCGTCGACCGTCCAGTCAGCCAGCCCACCCGAAATGCGCTCGCCTGCCCGCTGAGCAGCGGTGAAATGCTCGGGATGGATGATGTACAGGACGCGCCCCTCGACGTCGCGTAGCAGGACACCCACGCTCTCGTGTCCAACGAAGGAACGTTCGAGCGCCTCAACGCGTTCCGGTCGGCCCCCAGTCGCAGCAACATCTTGCAGCGTGTTGCGGATGAGCGAGACCTTTCCCTGCAACTCGTGCATGTCCAGTTCCTGGAAATGCGCGTCCAACATGCGCCCAAAGAGTACCGCCACCAGCACGAGCAGGCCCGCAGCGAGGACGGCAAATAGTGTTGCCAGTCTCGCCGTCAGCGAGTGAATGCGGATCATCGTCAGATCGGCTCCATCGCCTCAAGCACGTAGCCCATACCCCGCACGGTGTGGATCAGCTTCGGCTCAAAGGGGTCGTCGACCTTTACGCGCAACCTGCGTACGGCAACTTCGATCACGTTCGTGTCGCTGTCGAAGTTCATGTCCCACACCTGCGAAGCGATGAGTGAGCGGGGCAATACTTCACCCTTGCGTCGCAGGAGCAGTTCAAGCAAGGCAAACTCCTTGGCGGTCAGATCGATGCGCTGCCCGCATCGGTTCACCCGGCGGCGAAGCAAATCGAGCTCCAGGTTCGCTGAGCGCAGGGTCTCCGGTTCGTGGTTTCTTCCCCTGCGCAGCAGCGTGCGAACGCGCGCGAGCAACTCGGAAAACGCGAAGGGCTTGACCAGGTAATCGTCGGCGCCGAGCTCAAGACCACGGACCCGATCCTCAACTTGGTCACGGGCAGTCAGGAACAACACGGGGGTCTCACGACTGCTGCGACGCAGTGTTTGCAGGATGCCCCAGCCGTCCAGCCTTGGCAGCATCACGTCGAGCACGACCAGGTCGTAGTCACCGTTAAGGGCGAGGTGGAGCCCATCGAGGCCATCTCTTGCAAGGTCGACGACGAACCCGGCTTCGGTGAGCCCCTGGCGGAGGTAGTCGCCGGTCTTCACTTCGTCTTCGACGATCAGAATTTTCATTGTTTTGCTCCTACGCGCTTCGTGCGGCCTGTGACCGATTTTGCTCCCGGGGTGCTGGATAACGCCCGGGCTTACAGAAATGTAATTTCCGGGTCAGGCCGACGACAGGCAAGCGGGCGCAAGATGCTCTGCGTGGCACAGCGTTCCGTACCGCGACGGAACCCCGCAAACAATGGGAGATCGATCATGAAACTGCGTTTGTACCGTCTCGCCGGGCTCATGCCCGTCGTCGCTCTGGCTGCAGCCCTGCATGGCAGCCCGGTCGTCGCTCAGACGACCGATCCGGCGCAGGCCTGGCCGCCCGCAGCGAGTGTCCCCGCGCTTCAGGAACGTATGAAGTCGATCCGTGCCGAGACCAACCCGGAACGTCGCATGGCCCTGATGGAAGAGCAGGTCAAGGCCCTGGAGGCTGCATCGCAGGGCACCCCCGCTGGTTGCCCGATGATGGGGGGGCAGATGGGGGCTGGTCCGATGATGAAGGGTAGTGGCCCTGGACCCGGGGCTGGACCCATGGGCGGCATGATGATGGATCCCAAGCTCATGCAGGAGCACATGAAGATGATGCAAGAGCACATGGGCATGATGCAGAACATGATGAAGATGCACCCGGCCGCCAAGCCGGCGATGCCCAACTGAGCATTGAGACGCGGAGCGGCGAGTTCGTCGGTCGCTCTGCGTCCGGTTCAACACAAGACCAACAAAGAGACATTCCCCATGCAGAGACGAATCATCCACCTCGGTGGAGGATTGGCCGTCGCCGTGGCGCTCGTGTCGGGCGCGCAGGCCGAGTCCTCCTCGCCATCAAGCCCCGCTGACCCCGCGCTCGGCGCGACCCAGACTGCCCCAGCGAGTGAGCAACCCAAGCCTCAGCCCCTTCCGGTCTATCGCTCGCCCCTGAACGAATATCGGCCCTACCGTGTCGATGAGCCCCTGCGGTCGTGGAAGGATGCCAACGACGAGGCCAGACGCCTGGGCGGGCACATGGGCCACCTCGCGCCGTCGTCGAAAGGGGGCGAGCGATGAGAGGCAGTCTCCCCATATCCTTGCTGGCTGCTACCGTGCTGACCGGGTGTGCCAGCGTTGCGATCGATGAGAACTTCGCCGAGGTTGAGCGCTTTGCGCGCGAGCAGACGGGCAGCGAGGTGCGCTGGCTGCGCTCGGACCCCGAGCGCGAGGCGATGCGCACCGAGGTCGATCGGCTGCTGGCCCAGCCGCTCGCAATTGACGACGCGGTGCGCATCGCGCTCGGCTACAGCCCGGCCTTCCAGTCCCTGCTGGCGGAAGCCGCCGTGGCCTCGGCGGATGCGACCGGTTCCGCTCGCATCGGCAATCCGGTGTTCACCTTCGAGCGGTTGTTTCGCTCGGGCGCCGAGGGGCGCGAACTCGACATCGGCCGTTCGCTCGGCATCTCGCTGTTCGACCTGCTGTTCCTGCCTGCACGGCTGGAGCAGGCCGAGTTCCGCCAGCAGCAGACCCGGCTGCAGTCTTCGATTGCGCTGTTGAGCACCGTCACGGAGGTGCGCCAGGCCTGGGTCGATGCGGTCGCGGCGCGACAGGTCGCGCACTACCGGGAGGAAGTGGCCACGGCCGCTGGTACCGCTGCCGAACTCGCGCGTCGGATGCAGGCCACGGGCAACTTCAGCCGCCTGCAGCGCGCCCGCGAGCAGGCGCTGGCCGCCGAGGAGACGGCCAACCTGATCCGCGCCCGTCAGAACGCCACCGCCGCGCGCGAGGCGCTGATCCAGCGCTTGGGGCTGACCCCGAGCCAGGCGCAGGCGCTACGCCTACCGGATCAGTTGCCGGCCTTGCCCGAGGCGCCGATCGATGAAGCGACCGCCGGCGCGGCGCTGCTCGACAACCGGCTCGATGTGCGCATCGCCCGCACCGACCTCGAGCGTACGGCGAAGAGCCTGGGCCTCACGCAGGTGACCAGCGTGGTCAACGGCCTGCATGTGGCCGGCGTGCGCAACAGCGAGACCGGCGAGTCGTCGCAGCGCGGCTTCGAAGTCGAACTGCCGCTGCCCCTGTTCGACTTCGGCGATGCGGCCCGCGCCGGCAGTGAGGCCCGCTATCTCTCAGCCTTCAACCGCACCCTCGAGGTTGCCAATAACGCCAGCTCCCAGGTCCGCGTGGCCTACGAGGGCTACCGCAGTGCATACGACCTCGCGCGCCACTACCGCAGCGAGGTGGTTCCACTGCGTCAGAACATTACCGAAGAGTCGGTGCTCCAGTACAACGGGATGCTGATCGGCGTGTTCGAGCTGCTTGCCGCTGCGCGGTCCCAATCGGCCAGCGCGGTGCAGGCGATCGAGGCCGAGCGCGACTTTTGGCGCGCCGAGGCGGCGCTCAAGGCCAGCCTGCTCGGCCAGCCGATCGCGCCGCTCAGCCTTCAATCGGGCGCATCGCCGGCAGAAGCCGGCGGTGGCCACTGACATCTCCGGAGACGTTCATGACCACCCGACGCAGCTTTCTCGCCGGGGCGGGCCTCTTGGCCGCCGCCGGAACCGTCAACCGCGCCGCGCTCGCCGCGCTGCCCGAACCCGTGATTCAGACCAGCGCCGCGACGGCCGCGCCGCTGACACCACCCAATGGCCGCCCCTATGATCCGGTCGTCACCTTGAACGGCTGGACCGCGCCCTGGCGCATGCGGAACGGAGTGAAGGAATTCCACCTCGTCGCCGAGCCGGTCGAGCGCGAGATCGCGCCCGGCATGGTGGCGCGGCTGTGGGGCTACAACGGCCAGTCGCCCGGGCCGACGATCGAGGTCGTCGAGGGCGACCGTGTGCGTATCTTCGTCACCAACCGCCTGCCCGAGCACACCACCATCCACTGGCACGGCCAGCGCCTGCCCAACGGCATGGACGGGGTCGGCGGCCTCAACCAGCCGCAGATCCCGCCCGGCAAGACTTTCGTCTATGAGTTCATCGCCCGTCGCCCTGGTACCTTCATGTACCACCCGCACGCCGACGAGATGGTGCAGATGGCGATGGGCATGATGGGTTTCTGGGTCACGCACCCGCGCGAGGCGCACCCGCACATCGCGCGCGTTGACCGCGACTTCTGCTTCCTGCTCAACGCCTACGACATCGAGCCGGGCAGCTACGTGCCCAAGATCAACACCATGCTCGACTTCAACCTGTGGACCTGGAACAGCCGCGCCTTTCCCGGTATCGACTCGCTCAACGTCAGGAAGGGCGACCGCGTGCGGGTGCGCATCGGCAACCTGACCATGACCAACCACCCCATCCACATCCACGGTCACGAGTTCGAGGTCACCGGCACCGACGGCGGGCCGACGCGCCCTGAGTCGCGCTGGCCCGAGGTCACCACCGACGTTGCGGTCGGCCAGATGCGCCAGATCGAGTTCATCGCCGACGAGGAGGGCGATTGGGCGATGCACTGCCACAAGTCGCACCACACCATGAACGCGATGGGGCACGACGTGCCGACCATGATCGGCGTCGACCATCGCGGCCTGGTCGAGGGCATCCAGAAGCTGGTGCCCGATTACATGCTGATGGGCGAGCGCGGCATGGCCGACATGGGCGAGATGGAGATGCCCCTGCCCGACAACACCCTGCCGATGATGACCGGGCAGGGGCCGTTCGGCGCCGTCGAGATGGGCGGCATGTTCACCGTGCTCAAGGTGCGCCGCGAGCAGAAGCGGGGGGACTACCGCGACCCGGGCTGGTTCAGGCATCCCAAGGGGACGGTGGCCTACGAGTGGACGGGCGCAGCGCTGCCTGAACCCGCTCGCGGCGACGCGGCGGGCGCCTCGAGCATGCCGCGTACAGCGGGCGGACCGCCTGTCGAGATGGCCGTACGCAAACCCACTGGCCATCAAGGTCATTGAGGTCGAACGCCGTGCAATCGGCGCAAACCCCGGCACAAATGAAGCCTCACCCAACAGAGAGATGGAGATCCCCATGAAAAGTCGTCGTCGATTTCTGGCCACCAGCCTTGCCGCCGGTGTGCTTGCCGTTCACCGCAGCACGTTCGCCCATGGCAATGCCGAACATGCCGACAAAGCAGCGTCCGATACCCCCAAGGAGCAGCAGCAATGGGGGATTGCGGGGGACGCGAAAGCCGTCTCGCGCGCGATCGCCATCGTGATGACCGATGAGATGCGCTTCGTTCCGGACCGCATCGAGGTGCGTCTGGGCGAGACGATCCGATTCACCCACGAAAATCGAGGCGCGGTGATGCACGAGATGGTGGTCGGTACGCCCAAGACGCTTGCCGAGCACGCGGAGATGATGCAGCGCTTCCCGGAGATGGAACATGACGAACCGTGGATGTCGCATGTCGCGCCAGGTGGGCGCGGAGAAATGATCTGGCACTTCAACCGTGCGGGGGACTTCCAGTTCGCCTGCCTGATTCCCGGCCACTTCCAGGCCGGCATGATCGGCACGATCAAGGTCGGCTGACAGAAATGTAATCCGTGCGTCAGCGTCCCGTTGGTGAGCGCTTCGCATAATCGTGCTCACTCTCGAACTCACACAGAATTTGAACCCTTGGAGAAGCCCATCATGAAAAAGACCCTCATCACCACTGCGCTCCTGGCCTTGCTCGGCGGCGGCGCCCCGCTTGCGTTCGCACAGGCCGATCACGATGCACATCACGGCGGGGCGAGTGCCCCGGCCGAAGCCAACGCCAAGCTGGCCGAGGGCACGGTCAAGAAGATCGACAAGTCGGCTGGCAAGCTGACCATTGCCCATGGCCCCCTGGAGTCGCTCGGCATGCCGGCGATGACCATGGTGTTCCGCGCGGCCGAGCCGGGCATGCTTGATCAGGTCAAGGCGGGCGACAAGATCCGGTTCGCGGTCGAGAAGGTCGGCGGTGCGCTGACCGTGACGTCTCTCGAGCCCGCCCAGTGACGCCTATCCCGCAGGTGCGTCGCGTTCCACTCTGACCGGCCAGCCGTGGGGATGCCCCACTGAGTGGCTGAACGACGAGGCGGGTGGCGAAGGGCCTGCGCATGCACTTCACCGCCTGCCGGAATCGTTTCTCGATGAAATCCCCGTTCGCAGTACCCTCATCTCACCTGCTACGTCCTGCAGCGCTTGCACTGGTGGTCGCGCTCACGCTGGGAAGTGGCAGTGCCTGGACACAGGGTTCGCCCGACACTCCAACGCTCGGCTCGAGCCCCCAGGCGCTGATTGAATATGCGCGCCACAGCAACCCCGGCTTTGCCGCTGCCCGCGCGGAAGCGTCCGCAGCGCAGGAGCGCGTGACGCCCGCCGGTGCGCTGCCCGACCCGACGTTCGAGGTCGAGCTGATGGACGCCACCAACACCATGAGCGGGCGCTCGGCGTCGTTGCTGCCCGGCCAGGTGGGCGAGACCCGCTACCGCATCACCCAGCCGCTACCCGGGTGGGGCAAGCGCGAGCTGGCGGTGAAGGCCGCCGAAGCCCAGGCGACCCAGGCTGATGCGATGCGCGATACCTCCTGGGCTGAGCTCGCGGCAAAGATCGAGACGCTGTGGTTGCGCTACTACGCCGCCGACCGCGAACTCGTCCTCAACCGCGAGGGCTTGACCTTGCTGAAAAGCCTGGAGGAACTCAGCCTGGCCCGATACGAGTTGGGTCTGCTGCCGCAGCAGGCGGTGCTGCGCATGCAGCGCGAAATCACTGCCCAGCGCCTCGCGCTCGTGGAGGTCGAACAGCGGCGCAAGGGGCTGGCAGCGGGGCTCAACGGCCTGCTCGGCCGGGCGCATGATGCGCCACTCGCCGCACCCGCAGATCCAGTCCCCTTGCCCGAGCAGCTGGAGGCTGGCGCCCTTTTTGAGGCGGCGGCCAGTGCCAACCCGGACGTGAATGCCGCCGCCTACGGCATCGACGTGGCACGTGCCGAGCGCGAACGAACGTATCAGGACCGCTTGCCGGACTTCGCCGTTGGCGTGCGCAACAACCGCCCGGATGAAGGCAAGGCGTCCTGGGACGTGATGTTCGAGGTGATGATCCCGCTGCAGCAGTCCAGCCGTCGCGCCAGGGAGCGCGAAGCCGAGTACATGCTGATGGCGGCCGAGGCGCGGCGGGAGGATGCCAAGGCACGCGCATCCGGCGAGCTGGGTATCGCCTGGTCGATGTACGCGCAGGGCCGCGAGACCTTGCGCCTGCTCGAACATACGCTGTTGCCGCAGGCCCAGGCCACCCGGGATGCAAGTCAGGCCGCGCTCAGCAGCGGCACGGTCGATTTCGACAGCGTGATCGAGGCCGAGCGCCAGCTCATCGACATCCGGACTCAACGCTTGAAGACCGAGCTCGACACGCGCCTGGCGCTGACAGAAATCAAGAAACTGACAGGGGATCTGAAGTGAGCTCAGCCGTTCGAATGACGGCGATCGCTGTGGGCGTGGCGATTGCCATAGGTGCGGGGTACTGGATTGCGCACCTGCAAAATGCTGGAAATCCAGTTCCGCTGATCACCGAAAGCCAGGCGCAAAGCGATAGCGCAGCCCCGGCCGACGGCGAACGCAAGATCCTCTACTACCGCAACCCGATGGGCCTGCCCGACACCTCGCCCGTGCCGAAGAAGGATTCGATGGGCATGGACTACATCCCCGTCTATGCCGACGACAAGCCGGACGACAGTGGCGCAGTGGTGGTCAGCCCCGCGCGCATCCAGACCCTGGGGGTGAAGACTGCCGAGGTTGAAGTGCGCGCCGTGGATTCGGCGGTGCGCGCGAGCGGCCGGATTGAGCTCGACGAGCGCAGGCAGGTGGTGGTGGCACCGCGCTTCGAGGGCTGGATCGAGCGCCTGCATGTGAATGCCGTGGGCGACGTGGTGAAGAAGGGCCAGCCGCTGTTCACCGCCTACAGCCCCGAGTTGCAATCGACCGGCGAGGAGCTGCGCATCGCCGAGCGCCTGGCCAGCCAGAGCGCGGCCCATGATGCGCTGGCGAGCGAATCCGCCCGCCGCCTGGCCGAGGCGACGCGCGCGCGCCTGCGCAACCTGCAGGTCGCCGGCCAGGCCGGTGCGCGCCAGGTCTTCCACGCCCCGGCGAGCGGCGTCGTGTTGGAGAAGATGGCGGTCGAAGGCGGGCGCTTCATGCCGGGCGAGGCGCTGTTCCGCATCGCGGACCTGTCCCGGGTGTGGATCATCGCCGACGTCTATGAGCAGGACCTCGCCCGCGTGCAGGTTGGCCAGGGTGCGCAGGTGGCGCTCGACGCCTGGCCCGGGCGCAGCTTCGCGGCGCGCGTCGACTACCTGTATCCCACGCTCGACCCGGCCACGCGCAGCACCCGGGTGCGCCTGGAACTGGACAACGCGCAAGGCCTGCTGCGCCCCGGGATGTTTGCTCAGGTCTCGCTCGCGGCGGGCGACGCCAGCCCGAGGACGGTGGTGCCGAGCTCGGCGATCATCGACGATGGCGAACGGCGGGTCGTGCTGATTGCGCTCGGCGAAGGGCGCTTCAAGCCGCAGCCGGTGAAGCTGGGCGAGCGCGGCCGCGAGGTGGTCGAGGTGCTCGAAGGCGTGGCGACGGGCGATCGCGTCGTGGTGTCAGCCAACTTCCTGATCGACTCGGAAAGCCAGCTCAAGGCGGCACTCTCCAACCTGGTCGAGCCCGATGCCGGCGATCAGTCCCAAGCGAGCCCGACCCGTTACGAAGCGCAAGGGACGTTCGATGCACTCGACGCCGAAGGCGGCAGCGTGACGATGACGCATGGCGAGATCCCGGCCCTCCAGTGGCCGGCGATGACCATGGACTTCATGATTGCCGATCCGGCGCTGGTGAAGAGCATCGCCCCAGGCTCGCCGGTGCGGTTCGTCTTCGAGGCGGGTGAGCCAGGCGAGTACATCATCACCGGGATCGAGCCGGTTGCAGGCACTGCGCCTGCACCGAGCGCCGGCGGTCACGGGGGGCACTGAGATGCATGCCCCTGTGACAGACTCTTCGAACGTCGTGCCAACCGACGCGGCAGCCAGACCGGCAGCACCCGGCCTGCTCGACCGCGTCATCGACTGGTCGGCGCGCAACGTCTTCCTGGTGCTGCTGGCCACGCTGTTCCTGATCGGTGGTGGCGTGTATGCGGTCAAGCACACGCCGCTCGACGCGCTGCCCGACCTGTCCGACGTGCAGGTGATCGTCTACACCGACTATCCCGGCCAGGCGCCGCAGGTGGTCGAGGACCAGGTCACCTATCCGCTCACCACCTCCATGCTGGCGGTGCCGCGCGCCAAGGTGGTGCGCGGCTTCTCGATGTTCGGCGCGTCCTACGTGTATGTGATCTTCGAGGACGGCACCGACATCTACTGGGCGCGCTCGCGCGTGCTCGAGTACCTGAGCACCGCTGCCGGCCGCCTGCCGCAGGGCGTGGCGCCGCAGATCGGCCCGGACGCGACCGGCGTGGGCTGGGTGTACCAGTACGCGGTGCTCGGCAAGGACATGAGCCTGGCCGACACGCGCAGCCTGCAGGACTGGTACGTGCGCTACCAGCTCACCAAGGCGCAGGGCGTGTCGGAGGTCGCCAGCATCGGCGGCTTCGTGCGCGAGTACCAGGTCACGGTCGATCCGCTGCGCCTGGCGGGCTACGGCATCACGCTCGATGCGGTCACGCAGGCGATCCGCGCCTCCAACCGCGACGTCGGCGGCCGCGTGGTGGAGCTCGCCGAGAAGGAATACATGGTGCGCGGGCGTGGTTACCTGCGCAGCGTGGACGACATCGCCGGCATCGTGCTCAAGGCCGAGCGCGGCACCCCGGTGCGGGTGGGCGACGTCGCCCGCGTCGAGCTGGTGCCGGCCGAGCGGCGCGGCATCGCCGAGCTCAACGGCGAGGGCGAGGTGGCCTCGGGCATCGTGATGGCGCGCTTCGGCCAGAACGCACTCGACGTGATCGCCAACGTCAAGGCCAAGATCGCCGAGATCACGCCCGGCCTGCCGGCAGGCGCCGAGATCGTGCCGGTGTACGACCGCTCCGAACTGATCGAGCGCGCGATCGGCAACCTGAAATGGACGCTGCTCGAGGAGAGCCTGATCGTCGCCGCGGTGTGCGTGATCTTCCTGCTCCATGTGAGGAGCGCGCTGGTGGCCATCATCACGCTGCCGCTCGGCATCCTGTTCGCCTTCATCGCCATGCGCTCGCTCGGCCTGGGCTCGAACATCATGAGCCTGGGCGGCATCGCGATCGCGATCGGGGCGATGGTCGATGCCGCGATCGTGATGATCGAGAACGCGCACAAGCACATCGAGCGGCTGCCCGCAGGGGCGGACCAGAAGGCGCGCGGCGCCGCGATCGTGCTCGCGTGCAAGGAGGTCGGGCCGGCGCTGTTCTTCTCGCTGCTGATCATCACCGTGTCCTTCCTGCCGGTGTTCGCACTCGAAGGCCAGGAGGGCCGGCTGTTCTCGCCGCTCGCCTTCACCAAGACCTTCGCCATGGCCGGCGCCGCGCTGCTGTCGGTGACCCTGGTGCCGGTGCTGATGCTGTTCTTCGTGCGCGGGCGCATCCTGCCCGAGGCGAAGAACCCGGTGAACCGGCTGCTGATCTGGCTCTACCGGCCGATCATCCAGGGCGTGCTGCGCTTCAAGCTGGTGACGCTGCTGCTCGCGGTGCTGGCGATGGCCGCCACCATCGTACCGGCGCGCCAGATCGGCTCGGAGTTCATGCCGACGCTCAACGAAGGCACGCTGTTCTACATGCCGGCGGCGCTGCCGGGCATGTCGGTGACCGAGGCCGGGCGCCTGCTCGCGACCACCAACCGCATCATCAAGACCTTCCCCGAGGTGGCGTCGGTCTATGGCAAGGCCGGCCGCGCCAACACCGCGACCGACCCGGCGCCGCTCGAGATGTTCGAGACCGTCATCAACCTCAAGCCCCAGGACCAGTGGCGCCCGGGCATGACCACCGACAAGCTCATTGCCGAGATGGACGCCGCGCTCAAGTTCCCCGGCCTCGCCAACTCGTGGACGATGCCGATCAAGGCGCGCATCGACATGCTCAGCACCGGCATTCGCACCCCGGTGGGGGTCAAGGTGTTCGGCAAGGACCTGGAGACGCTGGAGAAGGTGGCGCAGGCGGTGGAGGCCGCCGTGCGCAAGGTGCCGGGCGCGAGCAGCGCCTACGCCGAGCGGGTGGCGGGCGGCTACTACGTGGACATCGTGCCGCGCCGCGAACAGCTCGCGCGCTACGGGCTCACCATCGACATGGTGCAGGACGTAATCGCCACCGCGCTCGGCGGCGAGATGGTGACGACCACGGTCGAGGGCCTGGAGCGCTACGGCGTGTCGGTGCGCTACGCGCGCGGCCTGCGCGACGACCCGGTGCGGCTCGCCTCCGACGTCTTCGTGCCGACCATGAACGGCCCGATCCCGCTCGGCCAGGTGGCCGAGGTGAAGCTGACGCGCGGCGCGCCCGCCATCCGCACCGAGAACGCGCTGCTGGCGGCCTATGTGTATGTCGACACGCGCGAAGCCGACCTCGGCGCCTTCGTCAAACGCGCGCAGCAGGCGGTGGCCGAGGAAGTCGAGTTCCCGCAGGGCTACTACGCCACTTGGAGCGGCCAGTTCGAGAACATGGAGCGCGCCAAGGAGAAGATGAAGATCGTGGTGCCGGTGACGCTGGCGCTCATCTTCGTGCTGCTCTACCTGAACTTCCGGCGCCTGACCGAGACCCTGATCGTGATGCTGTCGGTGCCCTTCGCGCTGGTCGGCGGGGTGTGGCTGATGTGGTGGCTGGGCTACCAGATGAGCGTGGCGGTGGCGGTGGGCTTCATCGCGTTGGCAGGGGTGGCGGCGGAGACCGGCGTGATCATGCTGATCTACCTGGACCACGCTTGGCGCGAGGTGCAGACGCGCTGCCAGGCCGAGGGCCGCGAGGCCGGCATCGCCGAACTGTACGAGGCAATCATGGAAGGCGCGGTCGAGCGTGTGCGCCCGAAGATGATGACCGTGGTCGCGATCATGGCGGGCCTGCTGCCGATCATGTGGAGCACCGGCACGGGCAGCGAGGTGATGAGCCGCATCGCCGCGCCGATGGTCGGCGGCATGGTGTCCTCGACGGTGCTGACGTTGGCGGTGATTCCAGCGCTGTATGCGCTGGTCAAGCAGTGGGAGTTGCGCCGCAGCGCCAAGACAGCACCCGCGCAGGCGCTGGTCACGGTGTCGAATTTGTAATGCACCGGTCAGCGGCGCGACAGCATCGGGGGCGTAGCCTGTTTCCAAGGCCCCGTTCCCGAGGCTGCCGCTGAACGTGACGAGGAGCAGTGCGATGCTTGCGTGGCTGAAATCCCTCTGGCAATCCTTCAGGAATTGGTGTCGCGAGAACGAGCGAGCCCACCGGGATGCCCCGCTCTCGCCGTGCTGCTCGAAGCCGCCCGCAGCCGTTCGCCATTCGCCGACCCGCAAGGTATGAAGCCATGAACACAAAGCCTGCTCATGATCCTGGACTCCCTCGATCTGTCGCTTGGTATCGCTCCCCCGGCGTCATCGCCGGCCTGATGCTGGCGGCGATCGCACTGTTCTTCCTGTTGCGCGAACACTGGGCGCATGTGTCGGGCAACTGGGTGTATCTGATCCTGTTGCTGTGTCCCCTGATGCACCTGTTTGGCCATGGAGGACATCACGGCGGGCACCGCAGCAACGACACCGATTCGGAGAAGCGCTGAGATGTCGATGACAGGGGCGTGCCTTGGCCGTGGCGTCGTCATCGCGGCGCTTTCGGGCGTCTTGATTTCGAGCGCAGCGGCGCAAGGCTGGAAGATCCCGCAGCCCTCTCCGGGGCTGATGCCCAATCCGGCGCAAGGAAAGGGACTCTACGCACAGCACTGTGCCGCTTGCCATGGGACCGACCTCAAGGGCTCGGACAAGGGGCCGCCCATGCTCCATAAGGTCTACGAACCCAGTCATCACGCCGATATCGCCTTTCAGTTGGCGGTAGCGAACGGTGTGCGCGCCCACCACTGGCAGTTCGGCGACATGGCACCTGTTCCCGGCCTGACGTCGGACGAGGTCGCTCATGTCACGGCATTCATCCGTGGTGAACAGCGCAAGGTCGGCATTCGATAACAACAAGCGCAGGGGAGAAGCATCATGACTCACGAACATTCGCAGGGTGGCCATTCCGGCCACACTCATCGCCACGATCATGCATCGACAGGCAATGACACCGATCCGGTCTGCGGCATGACGGTAAAGCCCGACTCTCCGTATCGGGTCATTCACGCCGGACACGAATACCGGTTCTGCAGTGCGAAGTGCCAAGGCAAGTTCGAGACTGATCCGGCGCGGTATCTGGCACCGGAGACAAGTCAGCCTTCAACGGAACCCGCACCGGTGCCCGGCACGGAGTACACCTGCCCGATGCATCCGGAGATCCGCCAGATTGGACCGGGCACCTGCCCGAAATGCGGTATGACACTCGAGCCGGTGATGCCGGGTCTTGAGGATGAGGACAATCCCGAGCTCGTCGATTTCCGCCGCCGCTTCTGGTGGACGCTGCCGCTGACGGTGATCGTCACCGCGATCGCCATGTCCGGTGGCGTCTTCGATCCGATGCTGGGTGCGGCGCGCCCCTGGGTCGAGCTGGCCCTGGCGACACCGGTCGTGCTCTGGTCCGGTTGGCCGTTCTTCGTGCGCTGCGCGCAGTCGATCGGCAACCGCAGCCCGAACATGTGGACGCTGATTGGACTGGGAGTTGGGGCGGCCTATCTATATAGCGTCGTCGCTACGGTTGCGCCCGAAGTGTTTCCGGCCTCTTTCCGCATGGGCGAACACGTGGCGGTGTATTTCGAGGCAGCAGCGGTGATCATCTCGCTGACGCTGCTCGGCCAGGTGCTGGAGCTGAAGGCGCGCTCGGAGACCGGCGCCGCGATCAAGGCGCTGCTCGGCCTCGCGCCCAAGACCGCGCGGCGCATTCGCGCGGATGGCACCGAAGAGGATATCCCGCTGACCCACGTCCATCCTGGCGACCGGTTGCGCATTCGTCCGGGCGAAAAGGTGCCCGTCGATGGTTCCGTTGACGAAGGCGAAAGCGCGGTCGATGAATCGATGCTGACCGGCGAGCCGATCCCGGTGACCAAGCGCCCCGGGGACAAGGTGATCGGCGCCACGCTCAACACCAGTGGAGCGCTGGTCATGGTCGCCGAGAAGATCGGCGCACAGACCATGCTGTCGCAGATCGTGCAGATGGTCGCGCAGGCTCAGCGTTCGCGCGCGCCGATGCAACGCCTGGCGGATGTCGTCGCGGGCTGGTTCGTCATCGTCGTCGTGCTCATCGCCCTCACCACGTTCGTGGTGTGGGGACTCTTCGGACCCCAGCCGAGCTGGGCCTACGGCCTCATCAACGCGGTGGCGGTGCTGATCATCGCCTGCCCCTGCGCATTGGGCCTGGCCACGCCGATGTCGGTGATGGTCGCGACCGGCAAGGCAGCCACCCAGGGCGTGCTGTTTCGCGATGCGGCGGCGATCGAGTCGCTGCGCAAGGTCGACACCCTGATCGTGGACAAGACCGGCACCCTGACCGAAGGGCGCCCCGCCTTCCATAGTGTGGTGGCGGCGCCGGGCGGGACGGAGGCCGACGTGCTTCGCATCGCAGCCAGCCTCGATCAGGGCAGCGAGCACCCACTCGCCCAGGCCATCGTGACCGAGGCCCGCGCGCGCGGTCTGGCGCTCAGCACACCGGACACCTTCGAATCCTCTTCCGGCATCGGCGTGCGCGGTACAGTCGATGGCCAACGTGTGGTTCTGGGGAACACCGCCCTGATGGACGATGAGCGCATCGATTGGCGCGGGCTCGCGGAACGCGCCGAGGCTCTGCGCCTTGAGGGCGCAAGCGTGATGTACCTCGCCGCAGAGGGCGTGCTCGTCGGCCTCATCGCCGTTGCCGACCCGATCAAGGCTTCGACCCCGGAAGCGCTCGATGCGCTGCGGGCGAGCGGGCTCAGGATCATCATGGCCACGGGCGACGGTCTCACCACGGCGCGCGCGGTCGGTGCACGCCTGGGCATCGACGAGGTCTATGGCGAAGTGAAGCCCGCCGACAAGAATGAGCTCGTCGGCAAACTGCAGGCCGAGGGGCACATCGTCGCCATGGCCGGCGACGGCATCAATGACGCGCCGGCGCTCGCGCGCGCGAATGTGGGTATCGCGATGGGCACGGGGACCGATGTCGCGATGAACAGTGCCCATCTGACCCTTGTCAAGGGTGATCTCCGGGGCATCGCCACCGCACGCAGCATCTCCGTCGCCACCGTGCGCAACATGCACCAGAACCTCGTGTTCGCCTTCCTGTACAACGCAGCGGGTGTGCCGATCGCGGCTGGGGTGCTCTATCCAGCGTTCGGACTGCTTCTTTCACCCCTGATTGCCGCCCTGGCGATGAGCTTCAGTTCGGCGTCCGTGGTCGGCAACGCGTTGCGCCTCGGACGGAAAAGGATCTGATCGACCTCAATCCGCCCGCACGGAAAGCTGGGCAGACGAACTGCGTGACGGGTACTTCGTTCGTTGGGAGGCATGCCGGCGTCAGCGTGTCGATGTTTGCGCACAAGGAGCTGTCTCATGAAAGCCGAGACGGAAGCCGAGCCCCGTCCATCCGGTCGGGCTGAATCGAACTTAAGGGTTCGCCGCGTATTTCCGGTCTTCGTCGTACTGGCGGCCGTTCTCCTTATCGCCGAGCACCGGCTCCATGTGCTCGGCTACCTACCGTGGCTCATCTTGCTTGCGTGCCCCCTGATGCACGTCTTCATGCATCGCGGTCACGGCCACAAGAGAAAACGAACGCCGGCTGAAGACCAAGGTAACCATGATGCGTGATGCCACGGGAGATCGAGATGAGTGAGACGTCGAGTTACGGCTTGTGGTCACTGGTTATCATCAACTCGCTGTTCTTCATCGCCTTCGCATTCAGCTTCACGCGTCCCCGCACAAGCCAGGACTGGCGATCCTTGGGCGCTTACTCGGCCTTCATCCTCGCGCTCTTCACCGAGATGTACGGCTTTCCGTTGACGATCTACCTGCTCTCGGGGTGGCTGTCTTCGAAATTTCCGGGAATCGATTTTTTTGCCCACGACTCGGGGCACCTCTTGGAGGTGATGTTCGGATGGAGCAGTAACCCGCACTTCGCCCGTTTCACCTCTTGAGCACGGTGTTCATCGTCGGTGGCTTCTGGCTCCTGGCAAAGGCCTGGCCCGTACTCCTCGAGGCTCAGCGCACCCGCCGCGTCGCCGACAGTGGCCCGTACGCACGCATTCGACACCCGCAATACGTCGCTTTCGTTCTGGTCATGTTCGGCTTTTTGCTGCAATGGCCGACCTTGATCACGCTGATCATGTTCCCGGTTCTGTTGATCGTGTACGCCAGGCTCGCCCGCCGGGAAGAACTCGATGCGATCGAGGCATTCGGTGATGCCTATCGCTCATACCGCGACCGCACGCCGGCGTTCATTCCTCGCCTGCGGTAGTTCGACGGATCGTTTGGTCCAGAGCGCCGCTTGCGAAGTAGAGGGAGATGCCGACGCGCAGATTCCTCATTGCCTGCAAGCAAGGCGCCTTTGAGTTTGGGGCACCATGCATGCGCGCGGGGCAGAGTGAGTTTGATCAATCAAACCCGCCGATCCTGAAAAAGGTCGACAGAAAAGCCCCCGGGATCGACACCGGGGGCAAGTTCATCCTGAAACGTGCGAATCAGTTACGGGTGTCGTGGCGAAGGATGCTGTCGAGACGCATGACCTCGTCGCCGTGCATCATGATCTTCTGTCCATCCTTGGTCTCCATCACTTCGCCGTGTTTCATCCTCACCGCACGGCCCATCTTGTCCTCCATGCCCATTTTCCCATCCTTGAAGATGTAGACCGTCGAGCCATCCTTCATGGGGATGGACTTTTCGACCCGCTCGACATCGACCGCGAAGGCCGATGTGGTGGCAATCCCAAGTGCCGCGACCATCAGTGCTTTCTTCAACATGCTCGTCTCCTTGAATCAACTACAAATAATTGCTGAACATTGCATCAGGCCTCTTCCATAGAAGATTGCCCGATGCCTTACCCGCCTTGGTTCCTGGGGAAGCTTGGTGCTATCAGGAGCCGCTGCGGTAAAGGGGGCTTTCTTCGAGATAGACAGTCACCTTGTCGCCCCCTTGGACCACCTTCGAAAGCGGAAAGCTGTTTGTGCCGAGGGTGTCGAAGGTCCAGTTGACCGTCTTGTCACCGACCTTCAGGGCAACCGTCTCGAGCCGCGTGACGTTGATGTAGCGCGTGTCCGCATTGACGATCACGGTGCGGGAGGGCGTGGCGTTGCTCGCGTAGCCATATGTGGCCAGCTCTCGCTCAGTCGGGCTCGAAGCGCGTGCCTGGACATGCTCGAGCCAGTGCAACGTACCGCGTTTGGAATAGTCTTCGTGTGCGAACGCAGCGGAAGATCCAAGGGTGCTGATGGCCGAGACGGCGAGAACGGCGATGATCGACTTTTTCATGATGGCTCCTTGTCCAGTTGTCCAGATTGGCTGCTCGTGCTTGAGTAACCATGGACTCGATCATAGGAGCCGACCACTGACAGGGCAGTGACCCGGCAATTACGTTTAAGTCATGAGAATGAAAGGATACGGTCAGGGTTGGCGAGCCGGGTTTCGTCAGCCCAAGGCCTTGACCGAACGGCAGACGCGCATGCAGCCGGTTGATGACTTGGGCAGGCTCACGAAACGTGCGAGATAGCTCAAAACCGAACTTCCCAAGCTGATGAGTGTTGTCTGATGTTTGAACGACAACGTTCCGTTCTCGCTATTAGAAAGCTCTGCGGCGACCTCGCAAACCGCATCAGCATCGGGATGACGGCCATCCGAGCCACACTCCCGCCTGCTGCTCTCCTTGCCTCGCCCCCAAACCTTGGTGCCGCCAACGGAGTTGCGCCCACGCGTGGGAGGGGCAATTTTCGCCACGGCCCTGACGTTTCCAATCGTTGCGAATTTCCCGCAACAAGCCGGACTCCTGTATAAAACGGCGCACCGATCGCCGAAGGCGCCCAGCCCTCTCGAAACTGCCCCTCCATGACCGTGTTTGCCGCCCACCCCATCTTCTCGCAAAAGATCGCCCGCGTGCTGGCGAGGGGGGTGATCGGGCTGCTGATGCTGTCGCATGCGCTGTTCGCGTTCTCGAGTGCGATCTCCCTGTCTCACGACCCCTTGCGTGCAACCACCCACGCGCATGCGTTTGCCGATGCGGACACGGGGCAGGACGATCATGGCCATCGCCATGATGACGTCGAGGACGAGGGCGGCCCCCACCAACACGGTCACAACCCGGCTGATCACAGCCATGACAAGCCGAACGTGCCACCCACGCACGCTGTAGATGTTCCGCCGCTGTCGAATCAGTGGATCGCCGACGAGCGTCGACCCGACTATCCCGCGCCCTGCGCCACGCTTGAGCGCCCGCCAAAACGTCTCCTGATCGTTTGACCTGTCGAGTTCCGCGCGTGAAGCGCCGGACTCCCCCAGCAAACTTCATCGGAAGACTCTCATGACGCACTCCTTCCCCAGCCGGGGGCGGGCAGCCGTGCTGCCACGCTCCGGGCCGCTGCTGCACGCTTTCACAGGCGTACTGCTCTACCTGCTCCTGACCGCTTTCGCGCACGCCCATGGCGTGGCCGAGGGCGACAAGGGCTACATCCAGGAGATCTCGGGTACGCACCTGCTGCCCTTCACCTACCTTGGCGCCAAGCACATGGTCACCGGTTACGACCATCTGCTGTTCCTCGCCGGGGTGATCTTCTTCCTCTACAAGCTCAAGGACATCGCTCTCTACGTCAGCCTGTTCGCGATCGGGCATTCGGTCACCATGCTGTACGGCGTCTATGCCGGGGTGAACGTCAATGCCTACCTGATCGACGCGATCATCGGCCTGTCGGTCGTCTACAAGGCGCTCGACAACCTCGGCGCCTTCCAGCGCTGGTTCGGTGTACAGCCGAACACCAAGGCGGCGACCCTGGTCTTCGGTCTGTTCCACGGCTTCGGCCTCGCGGCCAAGATCCAGGAGTTCGAGATCGCCCGCGATGGCTTGCTGCCCAACCTGCTGGCGTTCAACGTCGGCGTGGAGATCGGCCAGTTGCTCGCGCTGGGCGCGATCCTGATCGCGATGGGCTTCTGGCGCCGCAGCGCCGGCTTCTTCCAGCACGCCTATACCGCCAACGTCGCCATGATGTGCGCCGGGTTCATGCTAATCGGCTATCAGCTCACCGGCCTGTTCGTATCCTGAGATTCAAGGAGTCATCCTCCATGTACAACACCGATCTTCCCCGCCGCGCCGAACTGCCAAGCACCGGCAAGCTGCTGCGCTCGACCGCCCTGGCTGCCCTGATCGCCGGCGGACTGCTCGTCACCACCGTGCTGCCCGCCGAGTACGGCATCGACCCCACGGGCATCGGCCGCGCACTCGGTCTGACGCCGATGGGCGAAATCAAGATGTCGCTGGCGGCCGAGGCCCGCGCAGAAGAGCGCGTTGCTACGGAAACGGCGCCCGCACAGCCCGTAGCCGTCGCCCCTACGGTTCGTGCCGAAGCGGCGCCTGTCCCGGCACCGGCGCCTGCGCCAGTCGCGGTCGCCGCACTGCCGCCCGCAGCGGTCGCACCCGAGCCTGTCGCCGGACGACAAGACACGGTGACCGTGACGCTCAAACCCGGTCAGGGCGCCGAAGTCAAACTGACGATGAACAAGGACAGCCGTGTCCGCTATGAGTGGGCGAGCGCCGGTGGCCCGGTGAACTTCGACACCCATGGCGACCCCTACGACGCGCCGAAAAACTTCTATCACGGCTACGGCAAGGGGCGTAACGAGCTCGGCAACCAGGGCGACCTGGTTGCCGCGTTCGATGGCAAGCACGGCTGGTTCTGGCGGAACCGCTCCGGCTCCGACGTCACGGTCACGCTCAAGACCCAAGGCGATTACACCAAGATCGAGCGAGTGTTGTAAGCGCAGCGCCCCCATCCCGCCGGGGTGGGGGCGTTTCCGATCATTCTGGCCACACCGGTCTGGCAAGGGCAATGAACAACATCTACGTGATCCATGCGTTGCTCGCGGCGGCCTTGTTCGGCGCGAGCACCCCGTTCGCCAAGCTGCTGGTCGGCGAGATGTCGCCGTGGTTGCTGGCCGGCTTGCTCTACCTTGGCAGCGGGCTCGGGCTCGCTGCGGCGCGCCTGATCCGCGATCGCGGCTGGACGCCCTCCGGCTTGGCCGAGGGTGAATGGCGGTGGCTGCTGGGGGCGATCTTCTTCGGCGGCGTGCTCGGCCCGCTCGCGCTCATGTTCGGCCTCACACGCACCAGCGGCTCGACCGCGTCGCTGCTGCTCAACCTCGAAGCGGTGTTGACCGCCGTGATCGCGTGGGTCGTATTCAGGGAGAACGCCGACCGCCGCATCGTGCTCGGCATGCTCGCGATCGTCGCCGGCGGGGTCGTGCTGTCCTGGTCGGGTGGTGGAGGGAGCGCGAACGATTGGATCGGCCCGCTCGCCATCGCTGCCGGCTGTCTGTGCTGGGCAATCGACAACAACCTGACGCGGCGCGTGTCGGCCTCCGATGCACTCTTCATCGCGGCCACGAAAGGTGCAGTGGCGGGCACGGTCAACGTCGGGCTGGCGTTTGCACTCGGCGCGAGCCTGCCGGACGGCACGGTCCTGCTCGGCACCATGGTCGTCGGGTTGTTCGGCTATGGCATCAGCCTGGTGCTCTTCGTGCTTGCGCTACGCGGACTGGGGACGGCGCGAACCGGCGCCTACTTCTCGACCGCGCCCTTCATCGGCGCTGCGGTGTCGCTGGTCCTGCTGGGGGAGTCGACCTCGATCTCATTCTGGATTGCGGCAGCCCTTATGAGCTGGGGGGTGTGGCTACACCTCACCGAGCACCACGAGCACGAGCACGTGCATGAGCCGACAGAGCATGGCCATCGGCACACCCATGACGAACACCACCAGCACGAGCACGACTTCGCCTGGAACAGTGACGAGCCACATGAACATCGGCACCGCCACGAGGCGCTGGTCCACAAGCACCCGCACTTTCCGGACATCCACCACCGGCATTCACATTGATTGACCAGAACACCAATTTGGCGTCTCCAATATGTCATGCGAGGTGGCGGCTTCGCTCGGTTACTTGCCGTTCGGACCACGAAGTACCCGATGGCTGGATTGGGTCGATACTTCCAGTTCGCCGGACGGAGAAGTCGCCGTTCGCCCTTGCCTGACGCTCGAACGGCAGGTGACCAACACATTGCTGCCTGACTGTGCCATCAAGCCACCGGCAGCTGAGGCCGAGCTGCTGCCACACGTTTGACTTGACGTAAACGTCCTCGAAGTCGATCAGGACGTGCTTGGTGTGCAAGGCTGGCCTCCGGAGTGGCGGTCAGACGGCTGATCCGCGCATCTGCAGCGTCGCGCGGCATTTCGGGAAACGGACACAGCCCCAGAATCGCCCGTGCGTGCCGTCGCGCGCAGCCATCTTCACCCCGCAGGACGGGCAGGTGGGCGTCGTCCAGTCGCCTTCCGTCGCGAAGTCGAGCAGTTGTCGACGCAGGGCTGCGGGCAAGCGCTCGAGCATGGCGAGGAACAGTTTGCCGTCGAGCAGGGTGATGCGGTTCTCCGCGGCGAAGCTGCGGGCCTCGTCGGTGAAGCCGTTCGGGGCCATGAAGAAGGCCTTGTCGACGCGCTCGTGCGCCATCACACCCCGCAGTTCCCGCACCGGCTTTACGCCGACGGCCTGGTTCCAGGCCTTGCACTGGACGACGGCCGTGCAACGCTGGGGATCGGCGGCGTCCTGGAACAGGCGGATGTCGACGCCGCCGTCGGCGCCGAGCCGGGTGGTTTCGGCGCGGATGCCTTTCACCCGATAGAACTCGCAGCACAGGTCTTCGAAGCGCTTCCACTCGATGCGGTCGATGAGCTCGCGCGACCACGCGGTGGGCCGGGCCTCGGGCGCTGCGGCGCTGGTCGGGGGGGCGAATGATTCCGCAAGCGGGGCCTTGTCGACTTCCGGCAACGAGGCTTCGGTCGCGCGCGCTGCCGCTTGTGCCGGGCGGTTCGTGGGCGAGCGCGGCGGCACTGGCGAGTCCTGCGGGCGCTGCCGCAGCAAGCGGATCAGCGAGATGCCGCCGAAGACGACGGCCATCAGCCAGGCCAGCGGTACGAAGATCAGCACCAGACTGTCGAGCACGCGGCTGCTGCCGAGCAGGGCGGGGATGATGACGGTGGCGGCAAGGACGCACACGGCCGCCATGGCGGCAGAGACCTTCCAGTCGGACGTGGCGGCGATCTCGATCAGGCCCGGATCGCGGCGGGACTTGCGGTAAGGGCGGGGCATGTTGCAATTATGGTTTGCGCGAATGCATTCGGCATGTACCAGGCAATGACACCCGCGAACTACTTCTCGGATCTGGGCCGATTTGATGAGTGTGGTGCGAGGCGCGACGACCGCAGCCGCCGCGCCACTCGCCTCAGCGCATCTCGAACGCCTCGCGCCGGAAGCTCAGCCGACGTCCCCACAGCCGCGCGAGCCCGGCCTTGAGCTGGTCGCCGAAGCCGCGCGGGCCGCAGAACCAGACTTCCGCGCGCTGGCCGTCGGTGGCCGTGGCGGCGAGGCGCTCGGGTGTGAGGTCGTCGCCGGCGGCGCGGTCGTGGATGTGCAGCGTCACACTCGGCAGCCCGGCGCACAGGCTGCGCAGGCGCTCGACGAAGGGATCCTGCGCCGCACCGCGGGTGCTGTAGTGCAACTCGACTGCCGGGGCCGCGGCGGGGTCGGCGCGCAGGGCGTCGAGCCAGGCCAGGAAGGGGGTGACGCCGATGCCGCCGGCGACCCAGATCTGGCGCGCCTTGTGGTCCTGGCGGCCGAGCACGAAGCGGCCGTAAGGGCCTTCGACGGTGACCGCCTGGCCGACTGCGACGCGGCTGGCGAGCTGGCGGGTGTAGTCGCCCAGGGCCTTGATCTGGAAGCTGAGGCTGCGGTCGCCGTGGTCGGCGCTGGCGATGGTGAAGGGGTGCGAGCCCTCGAAGCGCTCGAGGCCGACGAAGGCGAACTGCCCGGCCTGGTGGCCGCGCCAGGCGCCGTCGAGCCTGCACACGATCTCGGTGACGTCGGGGGCAGGCGAGGACACGGCGGTGACCACGCCCTGCACCTTGCGATCGTGGCCGATGCGGCCCGTCAGCGCGATGACCGAGGCGACCGTGCCCGCAGCGAGCAGCAGCGCGAGCAGCACGCCGACCGGCTGCGTCCAGTAGTCGGGCGGCGCCAGCACGGCGGCGTGGAAGGCGAGCAGCAGGTAGAACACCGGCATCGCGCGGTGGAGGTGGCGCCAGAACTTGTAGGGGAAGCGCTTCCACAGGCTGAGCACGACCATCGCCAGCACGAGGTAGATGGCGAACTCGCCGAGCTCCTCGCCGGCGTCGCGCAGCATCTCGTAGAGGCCGCCGAACTCGTTGTGCGCTGGCTTCCCGGCCTTGCCGTGAAGCGACTTGATGACGTCGTCGGACATCTCGATCAGCCAGTGCAGCGCGGCGAACACCGCGGCCAGGATGCCGGCCCACTTGTGCAGACGGAAGATGCGATCCATGCCGCCGAGCGGGTGCTCGAGCACGGTGGGGCGGGTGGCGAGCACCATCGCCAGCGACATCAGGCCGATGGCGAGCAGGCCGCTGATGTACAGCCCTTGCTCGCGGATCAGCCAGGGCAGGGAGGCGGTGCCGCCGTCGAGGGCGGCGACGTTGAGGCCCCAGGCCGCGGCGACAAGGGCGACGAAGGCGGCGAGGGCGGGGAGGGTTGAAAGCGTGGGGATCATGGCGCGAGCTCCCGGCGGTAGGTCGGACAGCGTGGGGTCGGACAGCGTGGGGTTGGGCGCGGCGTGCGCGAGTGGCGGGCGCGCGGTGCACGCGCGTGGCTGCGACGCGGCGATCGCGCACCGAAAGGGGGCGCCGGTCGAGCCGGCCCCCCCTGGGGTGGCGCTTACTTGCTGCGCTTGACCTCGGTCTTGAGGACGTCGCCGGTGACCGGATCGACGTCCAGCTCCACGCGCTGGCCCTGCGGGTCGGTGGCCTTGACCTCGTACTTGTTCTTGTCGCGCTCGATCTCGCGGAAATCGGTGTAGCCGGCGGCTTCGAGCTTGGTCTGCACGTCCTTCAGGCTCATCCAGCTGGACTGGGCGGCGGGCGTCGTAGCCGCGGCCGGGCTGGCAGCCGGGGTAACGCTTTGGGCGAACGCGGGGGCGATGGCGGCGCCGGCGCCGATGAGTCCGCCGGTGAGGGCCAGGGTGGCGATGAGAGTGGTGGCACGCATGATGGCATCTCCTGTGTCGGTTGGGCGGTCCTGTTGCGACCGTGATGCCATGCTGCGCCGCGCTGGCTGAATCGATGCTGAAGATGCCGTTCATCCGCCGTTCATGTCGAGCGGGCGCTGCAGGTGCGGATTGCCTTGCGCGGTTCGGCTTCAGCCGGGCTGGCGGCGGTAGCGCGCCAGGCGCACGTCCACCGTCATCGTCAGCGCGACGAGCGCCGCCGCGCGGGCGCGGCCTTCGGCGCTGGCGCGGTAGAGGTGGGGCGTCATCGCCAGCAGGTCGGCGATCTGGGCTGCGCCGTCGACGTGGATCTGGAAGCGCAGGGTGTCGCTGGCGAGGTGCGCGAAGCCCGGGGGCTCCGCGCGGCTGGCCGGGCGCTCGGGCTTGAGTGCGGGGTAGATGACTTCGCGCAGCTCGCGCAGGTGGTCCGGGCCGGCGTCGACCTGCAGCAGTTCGCCGCCGCGGCGCAGCACGCGCGCGAACTCGGGGTAGACCGGGAAGCCGAACATGCACAGCACGCGGTCGAGCGTGGCCGGCAGCACCGGCAGGCCGGCGTTGCTGCCGACGATCCAGGCGGTGGACGGATCGGCGCCGGCCCGGCTGCGGGCGTCCTGCAGATCGCGCTTAGCCGCCGCCTGCACCGCCCACTTCGAGATGTCGAGGCCGGCGAGCGCGAGCGTGCGCGCTTCCACCGCCGCCGCGGAGAGCTGGCGCAGGTAGTAGCCCTCGCCGCAGCCGGCGTCGAGGCAGGCGAGCGTCTGGCCGGGGGCCGCGCCCTCGAACACGGTGCGCGCTACCGCAGCGGCGATCGGCGCGTAATGCCCGGCCTCGAGGAAGCGCCGGCGCGCGGCGACCATCTCCTTGCTGTCGCCGGGGTCGCGCGAACGCTTGTTCTGCACCGGCAGCAGGTTCACATAGCCCTGGGCGGCGAGGTCGAAACAGTGCCCGTCCGCGCAGCGCAGGCTGCCGCCCTGGCGTTGCAGCGGCGCGCCGTCGAGCGGGCAGGCGAGGGCGGTGAAGGGAGTGGCGGGCATGGTCGGCGGTCGTCGATGGAGGCGGACGGGATGATAGGGGAGCCGACGTCGCGGCGGCGAGCGCTCCGGCTGCGCGCGTCCCGGGCTACCATCGGGCGGATGACCGAGGAGAGCTGCCGATGCATGCATCCGAAACCCTGCTGAACACGCTGCGCCGGCCCGGCGTGCTGCCCGGCTCGGAGGGCGGCGTCGAGCTGATCGAGACCCACATCTCCTGGGTGCTGCTCGCCGGCGAGCACGCCTGGAAGCTGAAGAAGCCGCTCGACCTCGGCTTCCTGGACTTTTCCACGCCGGCGCGCCGGCGCGAGGCCTGCGAGGCGGAGCTGCGGCTCAACCGCCGCACGGTGCCGGAGATCTACGAGGCGGTGGTGGCGGTGCGCGGCAGCCCCGAGGCGCCCCGCTTCGACGGTGGCGGCGAGCCCTTCGACTGGCTGCTGCGCATGCGCCGCTTCGACCAGTCCGGGCTGTTCTCGCGCCTGCTCGACGAGGGCAGGCTGGCGCCCGCGCTCTTCGATCGCCTCGCCCGCCATGTCGCCGCGTTCCACGCCGCCGCCGCGGTGGCGTTGCCGGGCGGGGCGTTCGGCGATGCGGCCGCGGTGCATGCGCCGGTGCGGCAGAACTTCGCGCAGATGCGCGAGCGCCTCGATCCCGCTGTCCATGCCGACCTGCTCGCGACGCTGGCCCGGGTGGAGGCCTGGGCCGAGGGGCAATACGCCGCGCTCGCGCCGGTGTTCGCGGCGCGCCTCGCCGAGGGGCGGGTGCGCGAATGCCATGGCGACCTGCACCTGGGCAACCTGGTCGCGCTCGACGGCGAGCCGCGCCTCTTCGACGCCATCGAGTTCAGCGCCGAGCTGCGCTGGACCGATGTCGTCGCCGACGTCGCCTTCCTGGTCATGGACCTGCAGGCGCGCGGGCGGGCCGAGCTGGGCTGGCGCTTCCTCAATGCCTGGCTGGAGCGCTGCGGCGACTACGCCGGCCTGCGCGTGCTGCCCTACTACCTCAGCTATCGCGCGATGGTGCGCGCCAAGATCGCCGCGATCCGCGCCAGCCAGCTCGACGGCGCCGCACGCAGCGAGAGCGTGGACGAATGCCGCCGCTACCTCGCGCTCGCCGAGGCGCAGAGGGCGCTGGGCGCGCCGGCCTTGCTGGTGGCCTGCGGCGTCGCGGGCGCGGGCAAGACCAGCCAGTCGCAGGCCCTGGTGGAGGCGGGCGGGGTGATCCGCGTGCGCGCCGACGTCGAGCGCAAGCGCCTCGCCGGCCTGGCGGCGGAGGCGACGAGCGGCTCCGGCCTCGGCGGCGGGCTATATACCCCGGAGGCCACCGCGCGCACCTATGCGCGCCTGGCCGAGCTGGCGCGCGTGGTGCTCGAGGCCGGGCGCCCGGTGCTGGTCGACGCCACCTTCCTGAAACGCGCCCAGCGCACGGCCTTCGCCGGGCTCGCGCAGGAGCTCGGCGTACCCTTCGCCATCCTCGCCTTCGATGCGCCGGAGGACGTCCTGCGCGCGCGCGTGCGCGCCCGCCTGGCCGCCGGCGGCGACGCCTCGGAGGCCGACGAGGCGGTGCTCGAGGCGCAACTGCGCAGCCGCGAGGGCTTCGCTGCCGAGGAACTCGCGCGCGTCCTGCCGATCGATACCCGGTCAGTGCCGGATTGGCGCAGCCTGCTGCCGGCGCTGTCGCGGCTGTGGCCGGGCGCGCCCCGGATGGACAGCCGGCCCTCCACCCACTGAACGCGCCCCAGCCGCGCGACCGGCCCGCCTTTGCACGGCAGCCGGACAAGGCAACCCAGAGAACCCCTGTACCCGATGGATACCCTCACCCACGCCCTCTCCGGCGCCCTCGTCGGCCGCATGCTGGCCTCGCGTCGGCCTGCTGCCGGCACCCGGGCGGCGAACGCAGCGCCGGTGCCGGTCTGGCAGATGGTGGTCGCCGGCACCGCGGCGGCGATCTTCCCCGACCTCGACTTCGTGCTCGGCTGGATCTCCGAGCTCACCTACCTGCGCGGCCACCGCGGCGTCACCCACTCGCTCATCCTGCTGCCGCTGTGGGGCGTGCTGATCGCCTGGCTGCTGGCGCGCTTCTGGCGGCGCGGCGGACGGGTGGCGGCGGGCTGGCGCAGCTTCTATCCGGTGGTGTGCGCGGCGATCTTCGTGCACATCCTCGGCGACCTCATCACCCAGTTCGGCACCATGATCCTGGCGCCCTTCTCCGACCACCGCTTCGGCTGGGGTACGAGCTTCATCATCGACCTGCCCTTCACCGGCATCCTCCTCGCCGGCCTGCTCGCGAGCGCGCTATGGCGCAGCAGCCGCGTGCCGGCGACGGCGGCGCTGGTCCTGCTCGCCGGCTGGGTGGGCGTGCAGGCGATGGGGCGCGCCGAGGCGATCGACGCCGCGCGCGCCTACGCCGCGGCCAAGGGCATCGCCGCGGTCGAGGTGGACGCCGCGCCGCGCCCGGCCTCGCCCTTCAACTGGACCGCGATCGTGTTCGACGGCGAGCGCTACCACTACGCCCACCTCAACACCCGGCGCAGCGAACCGCTCCTCGCCACCGCGGAAGACAACTTCATCCGCCGCTTCTCCGCGCCCTACCTGCCGGTGGCGATGGCGCAGTGGGAGGTGCGCGAGCGCTTCGGCACCGGCAGCACGCGCGCGCTCGCCGAGCAGGTATGGAACGCGGAGGACTTCGCCTTCTACCGCTGGTTTGCGATGTTCCCGGTGCTCGACCACGCCGGCGAGGCGGGCGACGGCCAGGCATGCGCCAGCTTCAAGGACCTGCGCTTCCTCACCCCCGGGCGCGATGCGCAGCCCTTCATCTACGGCCTGTGCAACGCCGCTGGCGGCTGGCGCCTGTTCGAGCGCGAGGCGGGCGGGCTGCGCTGGATCGATCCGCGATGACGAAGCCGACCGACGACATGGGAGATTCACGACCTGCGCCGGCGCCGCATGCGGAAGCGGAGGGCGCCGGCGCACGCTCGCCCGCGAACGCCGAGTGCGAAACGGCCGAGCCCGTCCGCAAGCCACCGCGCTGGCGGCGTTGGGGCGTGGAGATCGGCATCTTCGTCGTCATCTTTTTCGCGGTGCAGGCCTGGATGGCGCGCGACGTCCCGGCCGGCCTCGCGCCGGATTTCGCCACCGTCGCCGCCGACGGCCGCGGGCTCAGCCTCGCCGAATGGCGCGCCGCGCATCCGGGCAAGGCGGTCGGGGTGTATTTCTGGGCCGACTGGTGCCCGATCTGCACTGCACAGCAGGGCACGATCGATGGCGTGCAGGCGGACCACCCGGTGCTCACCGTCGCCATGCAGTCGGGCGGCGCGGCGGAGGTGACAGGCGTGCTCGCCGAGCGCGGCCTGGCCTGGACCACCGCCATCGACGCCGACGGCCGCATTGCCGAGGCCTACGGCCTGCGCGGCGTGCCGGCCTTCGTCATCGTCGACCCGGCCGGCAAGATCCGCTCGGTGTCGCTCGGCTACGCCACCGGCTGGGGCTTGCGCGCACGGCTGTGGTGGGCGGGTCTCCAGAGCTGAATGTTGTTGTCTTTGACAACATCCTTTGATGTTGTCAATATGTCCAACATGAAAGCGACTCCCTTGATCCGCCGTCGGGTCGTGCTCGCGCCGGATGCTTTTGCAGAGATCGCCGTGTGGCGGGTTCCGGAGCCGGTGCCGCCTTCCGGGCATCCGTTCAAGTACCGCCTGGCCTACGTGGTCGGTGGCGAGTGTGGTCTGCGCTACGACAACGAGCGTGGCAAGGGCGATTACCGACATTACGGCGACACGGAAGCGGAATACGTCTTTTCCGATCCGGATCAACTCACCCGTGACTTCGGAGCGGACATTGCGAGGTGGAACCATGAACACGGTCGTTCTTGAAGTGCGCAGCCTGACGGACACGCTGGCGGACGCCGCGCGGGCAATGAAAACCGGGCGGGGTGACGCTCAGGTGCGGATCGCCTTCGCGACACCCGAACTGCTCTGGAAAGTCTTGAGCGCCAAGCGCTGGGAGTTGCTGAAGGCCTTGTGTGCGGCGGGTCCGGTGTCGATCCGCGAGGCCGCGCGCCGGGTCGGGCGCGACGTCAAGGCGGTGCATGGTGACGTCACCGCCCTGCTCGATGCCGGCGTGCTGTTGCGCACTGAAGATGGGCGGATCGAGTTTCCGTTCGATGCCGTGAAGGTCGAGTTTCTGCTGCAGGCGGCCTGAGGAGCAAACGGCATGGGCGCACCCGGACTGATCGCAGCCTTCACCGCCGGCGCCGCCACGCTCGCCGGCGGGCGGGCGCTGGTGCATTGGGGGATCCGCAAGGGCCTGGCGGCGCCGCGGGTGCCGCATCACACCGATCCGGGCGCGCTCGGGCTGGCGTTCGAGACGCTGCGCATCGGCACCGAGCATGGGAAGTCGCTGCATGCGTGGTTCATTCCGGCGCCGGGGAGCGCCTGTGATGGATCGGACCACGCTGCAAGCCCGGGCGCGGACCTTGCGGACGGCGAGCGCGATGACGCTCGTGCCGAGTTCGAATCCGCACCGGCCGTGGTGGTGATGCACGGCTGGGGCGGCAATGCGGCGCTGATGCTGCCGCTCGCCCGCCCGCTGCACGAGGCCGGCTACGCGATGCTGTTCGTCGACGCGCGCTGCCACGGCGCAAGCGACGACGACAGCTTCGCCTCGCTGCCGCGCTTTGCCGAGGACGCCGAGCACGCCTTCGCGTGGCTGGCGGCGCAGCCCGGGGTGGATCCGGCGCGCATCGCGCTGCTCGGCCATTCGGTCGGGGCGGGCGCGGTGCTGTTCGCGGCCTCGCGCAGGCCGCAGGTGGCGGCGGTGGTGAGCGTGGCGGCGTTCTCGCATCCGGCGGCGATGATGCGGCGCTGGCTGGCGGGCAAGCGCATCCCCGAGAAGCCGTTGGGGCGCTACATCCTCGACTACGTGCAGAAGACGATCGGCCACCGCTTCGACGACATCGCGCCGGTGAACACCATCGCCCGCATTCGCCGCCCGGTGCTGCTGGTGCATGGCGCGGACGACGAGGTGGTGCCGATCGACGAGGCCATGCAGATCTACGCGATGCGTGGCGATACGCCGGTCGAGCTGATGACGTTGTCGGGCGACCACGAATCCTTCGTCGACCTCGAGCACCACGTCGGGCGGCTGGTGGAGTTCCTCGGGCGGGTGCTCGCGCAGGGCGGTGCGCGGGAATAGCGGCACGCGCGGGTTTCGAGCGCTGCGATCGCGACTTGCGTCGCTCCTACAGGGGAGCCCTGGGCGTGGCGGTTTTTGTAGGAGCGACGCAAGTCGCGATCGCGGCGGTCAATGAACCGCCGCGCGCATGGCGAGTGCCCGACGCCCCCTCCCGACGCCCATCCGACGCCGCTCCCCCGACGCCCCTGGCTGCGCCACGCAAGTCGCAATTGTGGCCTTGAAACGAAGCGCCGCCCCCGGCCGCGTCCCGCGCCCGAAGCCCACGCTCGATCGGCCCGCCGTCTCCGCGCTGGCCGTGGGGGCCTCCGGTTTGTAGAATCGACCCTCCTTCCCATCCTCCGGAGGCCCGCACCGTGTGCCGCGCAGCCGGAAAAACAAGCACAATACGGAGACGCCTCATGCAGAAACGCCGCTTCACCGCCCTCATCGCCGGCCTGTTCGCCTCGACCGCGCTCGGTTTCTCGATGCCGGCCACGGCCCAGCAGTACAAGGACGAGTACAAGCTCTCCACGGTGCTCGGCGAGGCCTTCCCGTGGGGCTGGGGCGCCAAGCGCTGGGCCGACCTGGTCGCAGAGAAGACCGAAGGCCGCATCAAGATCAAGGTGTATCCGGGCACTTCGCTGGTGTCGGGCGACCAGACCAAGGAATTCACCGCGCTGCGCCAGGGCATCATCGACATGGCGGTCGGCTCCACGATCAACTGGTCGCCGCAGGTCAAGGAGCTCAACCTGTTCGCGCTGCCCTTCCTGATGCCCGACCACAAGGCGATCGACGCGCTCACCCAGGGCCGCGTCGGCAAGAAGATGTTCGACATCCTCGCCGAGCGCGACGTGGTGCCGCTGGCCTGGGGCGAGAACGGTTTCCGCGAGGTCTCCAACTCGAAGAAGCCGATCCGCACGCCCGAGGACGTCAAGGGCATGAAGATGCGCGTGGTCGGTTCCCCGCTCTTCCTCGCCACCTTCAACGCGCTCGGCGCCAACCCGACGCAGATGAGCTGGGCCGACGCCCAGCCGGCGATGGCGACCGGCGCGGTCGACGGCCAGGAGAACCCGCTCGCGGTGTTCAACGCCGCCAAGCTGCACACCGTGGGGCAGAAGAACCTGACCCTGTGGGGCTACGTCGCCGACCCGCTGATCTTCGTGGTGAACAAGTCCGTGTGGAACTCGTGGTCCGAGGCCGACCGCAAGGCCGTGTCCGAGGCCGCGCAGCAGGCTGCGAAGGAAGAGATCGCGCGCGCGCGCGCCGGCATCTCGGCGGCCGACGACGCGCTGCTGAAGGAGATCGAGGCCAACGGCGTGGCCGTGGTGCGCCTGACCGATGCCGAGCGCGACGCCTTCCGCCAGGCCACCGCGGGCGTGTACAAGGAGTGGGCCGAGAAGATCGGCGCCGACCTCGTCAAGCAGGCCGAGGAAGACATCGCCAAGCGCTGATCCGCACCCGCAGTGCGCGGGCCGGACAGTACCGAAGTCGGGCTGTCCGGCCTTTTTCCATTGAAGGCACCCTGAACCCATGAATATCGAATCACCCCCGCACGACGCCGAATCCCCCGCCTCCTACACGATCGAGCAGATCCTCTCCGGCACCGTCATGGGGCTGATCGTGCTGATCACCTTCGGCAACGTGCTGGCGCGCTACTTCACCTCGCAGTCCTTCGCTGCGACCGAGGAGTTCTCGATCGCGCTGCTGATCGTGCTGTCCTTCCTGGGTTCCTCGGCCGCCTTCGCCTTCGATCGCCACATCCGCGTCGATTTCTTCGTCCGCAAGCTGCCACCGGGCTTGCGCGCGTTCGCCGACTGGCTGTCGTTCGCGGTCACCGCCAGCCTGTTCGCCTTCATCGCCTTCTACGCCGGCAAGCTCACCTGGGACCAGTACCGGTTTGAAGAAACCTCGCCCGCGCTGGGCGTGCCGCAGTGGTGGTACACGGTGTGGATGCCGGTGCTGGCGGCGGCGCTGGTGCTGCGCCTGGTGCTGACCCGGGTGCGGGGGCGGGCATGATCGGCAGCGTGCTCATCGGCCTTTTCCTGCTCGCACTGCTCGCGGGCATGCCGCTTGCCACCGGCCTGGGCGTGGCCAGCATCGCCGTGCTCGCGATGGCCGGCTTCGACCAGCTCGCGGTGCCGACCAACATCTACGCCGGCATCGCCAAGTACCCGCTGCTGGCGATCCCGATGTTCATCCTCGCCGGCATGATCTTCGAGCGCTCCGGCGTGGCCATCCGCCTGGTGCGCTTCGTCACCGCGATCGTGGGCGAATGGACCGGCTCGCTGGCGGTGGTGGCGGTGCTGGTGTCGATGCTGCTCGGTGGCATCTCCGGTTCGGGCCCGGCGGATGCCGCAGCGGTGGCGGCGGTGATGCTGCCGTCGATGATCGCGCGCGGCTACCCGAAGGGCTTCTCGGCGGGCCTGATCGCCGCCTCGGGTTCGACCGCGATCGTGATCCCGCCCTCGGTGGCCTTCATCGTCTACAGCGTGATGGTGCCGGCGGCGACCGTGCCGGCGCTGTTCGCCGCGGGCCTGTTCCCCGGCATCGTCGCCGCACTGTGCCTGCTCGTGCCGGCGATCGTGATCAGCCGCAAGTACGGCTTCGGCCGCGACTACAAGGCCGCGCGCCCGCCGCTCGGCAAGAGCTTCATCGAGGCGATCTGGGGCCTGCTGGCGCCGGTGATCATCCTCGGCGGCCTGCGCACCGGCATCTTCACGCCCACCGAGGCGGCGGTGGTGGCGGTGGCCTACGGCATCTTCGTCGGCATGGTGGTGTATCGCAGCATCAGCTTCAGGGGCCTGTTCCGCGTGCTGGTCGAGGCCGGCGAGCTGTCGGCGGTGGTGCTGATGATCATCGGCATCGCCTCGGTATTCGCCTGGGCGGGCAACACGCTGGGCATCTTCGACGCCGCGGCGAAGGCGCTGGTCGGCCTGCACTCCAGTGAATGGCTGATGCTGCTGTCGATCAACCTGCTGCTGCTCGCGGCGGGGATGTTCCTCGACGCGATCTCGATCTTCCTGATCCTGCTGCCGCTGCTGGTGCCGATCGCGGTGGCGATGGGCTGGGACCTGGTGTGGTTCGGGGTGATGATGACGATCAACCTCGCCATCGGCCAGTTCACCCCGCCGATGGCGATCTCCCTGATGATCACCTCGCGCATCGCCGGGATCGGCATGGAGGAGACCTTCAAGTGGGTGATCTGGCTGGTGCTGGCGATGGGTGCCGGGCTGACGCTGATGATCGTGTTCCCGCAGCTCGCGCTGTGGCTGCCGGGGAAGCTCGGCTACCTGTAAGGCCCGGATTCAGTGGGGTTGGACTCGATCGGTCGCCGACCGGGACGATCATCGAGTCCGACCCCATTGATTCTCAGAGCTTGTAGGGATTGCCCTGCTCGATCTTGAAGCGGCCAGCGTAGTTGCCGCCGTCGAAATAGCGGATTTCGCCGTCCGCCTCGTACAGCCGCGCGCAGCGCCGCTCGCCGCCGCGCCAGGAGGTCCAATGGTTGCAGTGCTGGCCGTCGGCGGTGACGTCCCACTTGCCGGTGTCGCTGCTGTTGCCGCTCTTGCCGCGCGTGGTGCCGTCGGGGGCGTTGTAGATCATGAAGCCGCTGCCGGACGCGGTGGTGCCGGTTGCAGTGTTGCCGGACAGCAGGGTGCGGACCTTCGCCGCGTCGAGCGGCTTCATGCCCTTGTCGGCAAGTTCTTTCTCGGTGGATGCGCAGGCACTCAGCAGCAGTGCCGCCGCCGCGCAGGCGAGCAGTCTGTTCATTTGGGTCTCCGTCGGGACGTTGTTGTGGTCCTTTGCCGTTGCGCGGCGCGAGAGCAGTGCGCCGCTATGACTGGTCTAGGACTTGGTCATGCGTTCGTCAAGCCGAGGGGATGCCTGGTGCCGGAAGCTCAGCCCGGCTGGTCGAGCAGATCGTTGATGGCGAGCTGGATGCGCTGCGCCACGTGCTTGCGGTCGAGCTCGGGGTTGCGGATCGTGCGCAGCAGCAGGCCTTCGAACAGGGCTGCGAGCACTTCGACCATGTCGGCAGTTGCTTCCGGCGTGTCGTCGTGGCCGGCGGCGCTGCGGATGGCGCGGATGGTGACCATCAGTTCGCGCCGACAGGTGGCGTCGGCCTCGCGGACGATCTGCGCCACGTGTGAGTTGCGCGCGGCCTCGGCGACGATCTCCACCTTCAGCGCTGCGCTGTCGGGGTCGAGCTGATCCAGCACGCCTTCGGCGGCGCGTTCGATCAAGGCATGGCGTACGTTGCAGGCGGCGCGCAGCTCGGCGGTCAGGGTCAGCAGGGTTTCAAGATCCTGCGCCACGATCGCGGCGATGATCGCCTCCTTGTTCTCGAAGTAGTGGTAGATATGGCCGGCGCTCATGCCCGCGATCTTCGAGATCCGTGCGATGCTGGCGCCATGAAAGCCGTGCTCGCGGAAGCACTGCGCGGCGGCGGCGAGGATCTGCTGGCGACGGGCGGTGGCGCGCGAGGCTTCGGTAGTGTGGGGCGTGGGGTCCGTGATCTGCATGCTGCTCCGGTCAGGCCTTCACTCCCGCCGGCGATGAACCACCGGGGCGGGACGATGTCCTTAAAAATCTTGCGATGCAGCAAACCATAACATAGAATGAGCGTTCGATCTAGAATAACCATTCTAATGAGCGGGATGTCGGCCAGCGATCAACAGTCGCACGCCGGTGTCGTCGTTTCTCGCGTTCACGAGGCTCCAATGAAGACAAGCTCCCAACCCCTTTTCAGGTCCGCGGCTGCGGTGGCGCTGAGCGCCCTGGTCCTGGCCGCCTGCAGCGGAGGCAAGGAACAACAGGGCGGCGCGCCGGGCGCCGGGGCGCCGCCGCAGGCGCCGGCGGTGACCGTGATGACGGTCGCCAGCGGCAGCGTGCCGATGGTGACCGAGCTGCCCGGCCGCACCACGCCCTATCTGATCGCCGAGCTGCGCCCGCAAGTCACCGGCATCCTCACCCAGCGCGCCTTCGACGAGGGCAGCGAGGTCAAGGCCGGGCAGGTGCTCTACCGCATCGACGACGCCCCCTACCAGGCTGCCCACGACAGCGCCAAGGCGGCGCTCGCCCGTGCCGAGGCCAATGCCCAGGTCGCGCGCATCAAGGCCGAACGCCACGCCGGGCTGGTCAAGATCGACGCTGTCAGCAAGCAGGCCAACGACGACACCCAGGCCGCGCTGAAGCAGGCCCAGGCCGAGGTCGCCGCGGCGAAGGCGGCGCTCGACAAGGCGCGCATCGACCTCGACTACACCCGCCTCAAGTCGCCGATCTCCGGGCGCATCGGACGCTCGGCGGTGACGCCGGGCGCGCTGGTCACCGCCAACCAGACGCAGGCGCTCGCCACCGTGCAGCAGCTCGACCCGATCTACGTCGACCTCACCCAGTCCAGCGCAGACATGCTGCGCCTGCGCGGCGAGATCGCCGCCGGCCGCCTGCAGGCGGGCGCCAAGGGCGAGGTGCCGGTTAAGCTGATCCTCGAGGACGGCAGCGAGTACGCCGCCGAAGGCCGCCTGGCGCTGTCCGAAGTGACGGTGGATGAAGGCACCGGCAGCGTGACCCTGCGCGCGCAGTTCTCCAACGCCGACGGCATGCTGCTGCCGGGCATGTACGTGCGCGCTCGTTTGCCGCAGGGCACGCGCAGCGACGCGATCCTGGTGCCGCACAAGGCGCTCAGCCGCGACCCGCTCGGCAACGCGCTGGTGATGGCGGTCGATGCCGAGAGCAAGGTGGTTGCGCGTCCGGTGCAGGTCGCGCAGTCGCTGGGCGAGAACTGGGTGGTGACCAGCGGCGTGAAGGCCGGCGAGCGCATCATCATCGAGGGCCTGCAGAAGGTCCGCCCCGGCGTTGCCGTGCAGGCCGAGGAGGCGGGTGCAGCCCCGGCCGCTCCGGCCGCCGCGGCGCAGTGAGGTAGCCGACCATGGCCCGTTTCTTCATCGACCGACCCATCTTCGCGTGGGTCATCGCCATCGTCATCATGCTGGCGGGCGCCCTGTCCATCCAGCAGCTGCCGGTGTCCCAGTACCCGTCGATCGCGCCGCCGGCGATCGTCATCAACGCCAAGTACCCCGGCGCCTCCGCCAAGGCGGTGGAAGACTCGGTGACGCAGATCATCGAGCAGAAGCTCACCGGCCTCGACGGCCTGCTGTACATGCAGTCGACCAGCGACGCCTACGGCAACGCCTCGACCACGCTCACCTTCTCCGCCGACACCGACCCGGACATCGCCCAGGTGCAGGTGCAGAACAAGATGCAGACCTCGCTGCCGCTGCTGCCGCAGGCCGTGCAGCAGCAGGGGGTGACGGTCGCCAAGTCGGCGATGAACTTCCTGATGGTGGTCGGCTTCGTGTCGGCGGACAACTCGATGACCGGCACCGACCTGTCCGACTTCCTGGTGTCCTCGGTGCAGGACCCGCTGTCGCGCGTGGATGGCGTGGGCGAGGTGCAGGTCTTCGGCGCGCAGTACGCGATGCGCGTGTGGATCGACCCCGCCAGGCTCACCAACTACCGCCTCACCCCGGGTGACGTGCGCGCCGCGCTGATGGCGCAGAACACCCAGGTCTCGGCCGGCCAGCTCGGCGGCACGCCGGCGCTGCCAGGCCAGGGCTTCACTGCCACCATCACCGCGCAGAGCCGCCTGCAGACCGTGCAGGAGTTCGAGGACATCCTGCTGCGCAGCAGCACCCAGGGCGGCGAGGTGCGCCTGAAGGACGTCGCCCGCGTCGAGATCGGCGCCGAGAACTACGGCACCGTCGCGCGCTTCAACGGCCAGCCCGCAGCCGGCGTAGGCATCCGCCTCGCCTCGGGCGCGAATGCGCTCGACACGGCGACCGCGGTGCGCACCCGGCTCGACGAGATGAAGCGCTACTTCCCCGAAGGCGTCGAGTACGTCGTGCCGTACGACACCACGCCCTTCGTCAAGATCTCGATCGAGTCGGTGGTGATGACGCTGATCGAGGCGGTGGTGCTGGTCTTCCTGGTGATGTACCTGTTCCTGCAGAACTTCCGCGCCACGCTGATCCCCACCATGGCGATCCCGGTGGTGCTGCTCGGCACCTTCGGCCTGATGGCGGCCTTCGGCTTCTCGATCAACACGCTCACCATGTTCGGCATGGTGCTGGCGATCGGCCTGCTGGTGGACGACGCCATCGTGGTGGTCGAGAACGTCGAGCGCGTGATGAGCGAGGAGGGCCTGCCGCCCAAGGAGGCCACCAAGCGCTCGATGGACCAGATCACCAGCGCGCTGGTCGGCATCGGCCTGGTGCTGTCGGCGGTGTTCGTGCCGATGGCCTTCTTCGGCGGCTCGACCGGCGTGATCTACCGCCAGTTCTCGATCACCATCGTGTCGGCGATGGGCCTGTCGGTGCTGGTGGCCATCGTGTTCACCCCGGCGCTGTGCGCCACCATGCTCAAGCCGGTGCAAAAGGGCCACGAGCATGGCGAAGGTGGCCTGTTCGGCCGGTTCTTCCACTGGTTCAACCTCAAGTTCCACAACGGCACCCAGCGCTACGAGCGCAGCGTGGGCGGCATCCTCAAGCGCAGCGTGCGCTTCCTCGCCATCTACCTCGCCATCGTCGCGGTGCTCGGCCTGCTCTTCGTGCGCATGCCGACCTCCTTCCTGCCCGAGGAAGACCAGGGCGTGATGTTCAACCAGGTCATGCTGCCCGCCGGCGCCACCCAGGAGCGCACGCTCGAGGTGCTGAAGAAGGTCGAGGACCACTTCCTCGAGAACGAGAAGGACACCGTGCGCGCCATCTTCACCGTCGCCGGCTTCTCCTTCGGCGGCAGCGGCCAGCACATGGGCATCGGCTTCGTGAACCTGAAGCACTGGGACGAGCGCAGCGCGCCCGGCCAGGACGTCAAGTCGATCGCCGGGCGCGCGATGGGCGCGTTCGCGCAGATCCGCGAGGCCATGGTGTTCGCCTTCGTGCCGCCGGCGGTGATCGAACTCGGCACCTCGGGTGGCTTCACCGTGCAGATGCAGGACCGCTCCGGCCTCGGCCACGAGGCCCTGCTGGCCGCGCGCAACCAGTTCCTCGGCATGGCGGCGCAGGACAAGCGCCTGGTCGGCGTGCGTCCGAACGGCCAGGAAGACATGCCCGAGCTGCAGCTCGACATCGACCACGCCAAGGCCGGCGCGCTCGGGCTGTCGGTCGCCGACATCAACGACACCTTGTCGACCGCCTGGGGTGGCAGCTACATCAACGACTTCCTCGATCGCGGCCGCATCAAGAAGGTCTACCTGCAGGGCGACGATCACGCGCGCATGACGCCCGAGGACCTCGACAAGTGGTACGTGCGCAACAGGACGGGCGACATGGTGCCGTTCTCGGCCTTCGCCACCGCACGGTGGACCTACGGCTCGCCGCGCCTGGAGCGCTTCAACGGCCAGCCGTCGATGGAGTTGCTCGGCCAGGCCGCGCCCGGGCTGTCGTCCGGCGAGGCGATGCAGGCGGTCGAGGACATCATGGCGAAGATGCCGCCGGGCATCGGCTACGACTGGTCGGGCACCTCGTATGAGGAGCGCCGCAGCGGCTCGCAGGCGCCGGCGCTGTACGCGCTGTCGCTGCTGGTGGTGTTCCTGTGCCTGGCGGCGCTGTACGAGAGCTGGTCGGTGCCGTTCGCGGTGATGCTGGTGGTGCCGCTCGGCGTGCTCGGCGCGCTGCTCGCCGCCACCGGGCGCGGGCTGTCGAACGACGTGTATTTCCAGGTCGGCCTGCTCGCCACCATCGGCCTGTCGTCGAAGAACGCGATCCTGATCGTGGAGTTCGCCAAGGCGCAGATGGAGGAGGGCAAGGACCTGATCTCCGCCACGCTGACCGCGGTCCGCATGCGTCTGCGCCCGATCATCATGACCTCGCTCGCCTTTGGCTTCGGCGTGCTGCCGCTGGCGATCGCCACCGGCGCCGGCGCCGGCAGCCAGAACGCGATCGGCACCGGCGTGCTCGGCGGCACCATCGCCGCGACGCTGCTCGGCCTGTTCTTCGTGCCGCTGTTTTATGTCGCGATCAAGCGCGTTTTCCCGGACAAGCCCAAGGGTGAGGCCGTGGCGCCGATCGCCCAGGAGGGACGTTGAGATGAAGACCCACGCAAAAGCCCTGCTCGTGCCGGATTCGGTGCCGGTGTCGAGCGTCCGTCGCGGGCGTGCAGCCACGCCGCTGCGCAGCCTGGTGGTGGCGCTCGCCGCCGCCACGCTAGGCGCCTGCTCGATGATCCCGGTGTTCGAGCGCCCCGCGGCGCCGGTGCCGGCGACCTTCCCGCAGGCGACGCCGACCGCGGCCCCGGTGGTGGCGCCCCTGGCCGACACCATCGCCTGGCGCGACTACTTCGCCGATCAGCGCCTGCGCGAGGTGATCGCGCTCGCACTCGAGAACAACCGCGACCTGCGCGTCGCCGCGCTCAACATCGAGCGCGCGCGCGCGCAGTACGGCATCCAGCAGGCGGACCTGTTCCCGTCGATCGCGGTCAGCGGCGGGCAGAGTGCGCAGCGCGTGCCGGGCGACCTGAGCATGACGGGTGACTCCAACGTCAGCCGCCAGTACTCGGCCAACCTCGGCTTCGCCAGCTACGAGCTCGATTTCTTCGGCCGCGTCCGCAGCCTCGAGGAGCAGGCGCTGCAGAACTACCTCGCGACCGAGGAGGCTCGCCGCAGCGCGCAGATCAGCCTGGTGGCCGAAGTCGCCAATGCCTGGCTTCGCCTGGCTGCAGACCGCGAACGCCTGGCGCTGGCGCACAACACCCGGCAGACCCGCCAGGCGTCGTTCGATCTCGTGCGGCGCAGCTTGGAGCTGGGGGCAGTGTCGGCGCTCGACGTGCATCAGGCCGAGACCCTGCTGCAGAGCGCGCGTGCCGATGCGGCACGTTTCGAGACCGTGGTTGCGCAGGACCGCAACGTGCTCGCGCAACTGGTCGGCGGCGGTGTCCCGGACACGCTGTTGCCGGACGGGCTCGAGCAGGCGGTTGCGACGGTGGCGGAGCTCCCCGCCGGGGTGCCCTCCGAGGTGCTCACGCGCCGTCCCGACATCGTGCAGGCCGAACGTGCCCTGCTCGCGGCCAATGCCAGCATCGGCGCTGCGCGTGCAGCCTTCTTCCCGCGCATCACGCTCACCGCCAGCGCCGGCACCGCGAGCAGCACGCTCGATGGCCTGTTCGACGGCGGCTCGGGGGCGTGGAGTTTCGTGCCGCAGTTGCGCCTGCCGATCTTCGAGGCCGGCCGCCTCCAGGCCAGCCTGGATCTCGCCGAGATCCAGCGCGACATCAACGTCGCCCAGTACGAGAAGGCGATCCAGTCGGCGTTCAGGGAAGTGGCCGACGCCCTCGCCGAGCGCGCGACCGTCGCCGAGCGCATCGACGCCCGGCGCAAGCAGGTGGCGGCGACGCAGAACAGCTTCAAGCTGTCCGACGCCCGCTACCGCGGTGGCGTCGACAGCTACCTGAGCCTGCTCGACGCCCAGCGCAGCCTCTACGCAGCCGAACTGGAGCTGATCGGCGTGCGCCTCATCGAGGCGACCAACCGCGTCGAACTCTACAAGGCGCTCGGCGGCGGCTGGCAGTGACCGCCCCTTCCCACCCACCGCGATCCGGCCGCCCGTAGGCGCGACGAGAGTCTCGACGCAGCGCCCATGTACTCGGCGGCGTCGGTTGCCATCTGCAGCGCCGTATCGCGACTCGCGTCGCTCCTACAAGAAACACCGCGCTTGCAGTGGCGCCTGTAGGAGCGACGCAAGTCGCGATCGGCGCTCGGGTTCGCGGCAGGCTTCTGATCGTCGGGTGCGCCGGCTACACTGCGGCGCCATGAACATTCCCGCGCAATCCGCCGACGTCGACCGCCGCATTCCGGTGACCCTCCTCACCGGCTTCCTCGGTGCCGGCAAGACCACCCTGCTCAACCACCTGCTGCGCCAGCCGCAGATGGAGGGCAGCGCGGTGCTGATCAACGAGTTCGGCGCCGTCGGGGTCGACCACCATCTGGTGGAGAAGGTGGACGAGAGCCTGGTCGTGCTCGACTCGGGCTGCATCTGCTGCAGCGTGCAGGGCGACCTGGTGCGCGCGCTCAAGAGCCTCTTCATGCGTGCGCTGCGGCGCGAGCTGAAGGGCTTGCGCCGGGTGCTGATCGAGACCACCGGGCTCGCCGACCCCGCGCCGGTGATCCACACCCTGATGGCCGAGCCCTTCCTGTCCGAGCGCTACCGGCTCGACGGCGTGGTGACCGCGGTCGACCTCACCCATGCGCGCGAACAGCTCGCCCACCACAACGAGGCGGTGCGCCAGGTCGCGATGGCCGACCGCGTGCTGCTGACCAAGGGCGATCTGGCCGCCGACGCGATGCGCGCCGAGGTGGGTGCGCTGGTGGCCGCGCTCAACCCCGGCGCGCGCCAGATCGAGGTGGCGGGCGGGGAGGTGGGGCCGGAGGCGGTGTTCGGCTGCGGTCTGTACGACCCCGCTGGCAAGACCCCCGACGTGGCCGCCTGGCTGGGCGAGGAGGCGGTGCGCGCCGCGCGTCGTGCGCCCGTTGCGCCGCTTTGGCGCAGGCCGGGCCGGAGCGGGGCCGGCGTTCACTCTCTCACGGCCGCGGAGCAGGAGAACTCGCGCCACACCCCCGGCGTGAGCGCCTTCGTGCTCGTCTTCGACGAGCCGCTCGACTGGTTCGGCTTCTCCGACGGGCTCGCCTTGCTGCTGCAGGTCTACGGCGGACGCATCCTGCGCATCAAGGGCCTGCTCAACGTCGCCGGCGACCCGCTGCCGCGGGTACTGCAGTGCGTGCAGCACAGCGTCTATCCGGCGAGCAGCCTGCCGGCCTGGCCGGATTCTGCGCCCTACGACGACCGCCGCAGCCGGCTGGTGTTCATCGTGCGCGAGCTCGCCGAGGACGAGGTGATCTCCATCCTGGGCAGCTTCACCGGGCAGCTGCCGCGCCGCGCGGACTGAAGGGACGAATCCGCCGCCGCCCGCGTCCGAGCTCCGGTCCCGCCGCCTGCGTCGCGGTCCCGCGGCCGGCTCGGCTTACTCAGTCGCAGCGCGCCTTGCACTCGGCGCCGCTGCAGTCCGCGGCCTCCACCACGCACTCCGACTTGGTGCGATGCACGAGGCGGTGGTCGTTCTCGTAGTCGCAGATCACGCGGGTGAGCGTCTTGACGCGCTCGACGCTCAGCTTCTGTGCCTTCGAGGCCTTGATCGAGGCCGCGTCGACGTTGCAGGACAGGTAGCCGTCGAACTTGCCGCCCTCGGCCTCCCACAGTGCGACGTTCTTCACTTCCTTGTAGTTCTCGAAGCTCGCGCAGGTGAGCACGTCGCGGCCGTACAGGCGGGCGTTGTCGCTGCAGTAGCCGGTGTAGGTGTACTTGAGTTCGTCCTCGGTCGGGCAGGGCTGGACCTGGGTCGCCGTGGACAGCGTGGGGCAGGCGAGCGCTTCGGCGTGTGCGGCGGTGGCGCCGAGGCTGCCGGCGAGGACGAGGGCGAGGAGGGCGAGTCGGACCGTGGAAGTGTGCTGCATCGTCGTGTTTCCGGAAGGGTGAGTCGGGTTGCCTGTGGAGGAGTCTGAGGCCTGGCCTGCCGTTCTTACCAGAACTTCCACCACCACTTGCGCTTCTTCATCGCCTGCTCGACGTGATCGGACCACTTGCTGGCTCCGCCGGCCTCGACGAAATACGCGCCGAAGCGCTTGTCCGCCTCGTTGATGTGGCGCGTGAGCCATACCTTGAGGAAGTGCAGGAGTTCGAAGGTGATGGTCGCCTGGCCGGAGTCGAGCTTGTCCTGCAGGGCCTGCACCTGGGCGATCAGGTCCTCGTGGTTCTGCTTGTGGGTGGCGAATTCGGGGTAATTCGACACCCGCATCAGGCTCTCCTCGACCGCAAAATGGGTGCGGGTGTAGTCGGCGAGCTTGTCGAGGATCTGGCGCGAGGTGGTCGAGCCGTGGTGTTCCTTGATCGCGACGTGGAGCTGGTTGAGCAGCTCGACGAGCTCCTTGTGCTGCTCGTCGATCTCCTGCAGGCCGATGCTGAACTCGTCGGTCCAATGGAACAGGTCGGTACTCATGGGCGCGTCCGGTGGTGGGCGGAAGCCACAAGGCTAACGATTTTGGCTGGGTGTTTATTGATTGAGATCAATTCTCGCCCGGCTCAACCCATTTGCCATGGCGGATCGGCGCCGGATCCGTGCACAGGCGGTCGAGTCCATGCGCTTCGCCGGCGAGGTTGTTATCCTTCCGCTTCCCGACTTCGCCGACCTTTCGTCCGGACCCCGCGTGCCCACGTCATTTCCGCCGAACTCCCTGTCCCTGCGCTGGCTGGCCGAGCTCGTCCGCCGTCATGAAGAACGCCATCCGCCGCTCGACGAGGCGCGCGCGCACGCCGAGGCGCGTGCGGTCGCGGGCGATCTCGAGGCCCGCGTGCTGCGCCGCGCGGCCGTGCTCGAAGCCGCCGGCGGCTGGCGCGAGGCGATCCGGCGCTGGCAGGGGCGG
>NZ_AMXD01000002.1 GCF_000310185.1 Thauera aminoaromatica S2
CGCGGGCGCCGCCACGGCGGCGCGTGGCGCGCCGCGCACGGGCCGCGCCGCTGGAGTCTCGATCGCCGCTGCAAGCGGTCGCGGGGCGGAGAGCTCGACCGGATCGAGCAGGAAGGTGTATTCGCGCACCAGATTGCCGCCCGCCCAGTCGAGCTCGACGAGCAGGTCGACGAAGGGATCGTTGATCGGCCGGTCGCTGGTGAGACGGACGACGGGACGCGCGGCGCGCGTATCCACGCTGACGCGGATCGTGCTCACCGCGGAGCCGTAGCTCAGGTTCGCACGCCGGAACGCGTCTGCCGAGGCGATGCGGGCGCTCAGCGACTGCAGTTCCTGCGCGCTGGCGGAGATCTGGATCTCGGCGCGCAGCGGCTGACCCAATCCGCTGAGCACGTTGATCTGACCGAGCCCGGCCGCCTGCACGGACAGCGGAAGCGCGGCGATGGAGAGGGCGAGCAGGGAAGCCCGGACCGATTTTGTCATTTTGGATCTCAAAACTCGTTCCCCCGCAACGGAGCATCACGGTCGATTTCACCGCGTCTGGCCTAGGAATCTAGCATTTCCCGGCTTGCATCGCATTAGCCGGGCCTGATTCGTACCCGTCCGGTGTGAAGAAATACCGCCTTTCGACACGAGTTCGCAACAAAAAGGGGGGCTTTCGCCCCCCTTGCCAGACTGCCGCGAAACGCTCAGCGCTCAAGCAGGATGCGCAGCATGCGGCGCAGCGGCTCGGCCGCCCCCCACAGCAGCTGGTCGCCGACGGTGAAGGCGCCAAGGTACTCGGGACCCATCGCCATCTTGTGCAGGCGGCCGACCGGGACGGTGAGCGTGCCGGTGACGGCGGTCGGCGTGAGCTCGCGCTCGGTGATCTCGCGGTCGTTGGGCACCACCTTCACCCACGGGTTGGCACCGGCGATGATCTCGGTGATCTCGTCGAGCGGTACGTCCTTCTTGAGCTTGATGGTGAGCGCCTGCGAGTGGCAGCGCATCGCCCCGATGCGCACGCACAGGCCGTCGATCGGGATCGAGCCCGGGGTGCGGAAGGCCGGGTTGCCGAGGATCTTGTTGCACTCGGCGCCGCCCTTCCATTCTTCCTTGCTCTGGCCGTGCTCGACCGGGACGTCGATCCACGGGATGAGGCTGCCGGCGAGCGGGGTGTTGCGGAAGTTCTTCTTCGGGAAGGCGTCCGAGCGCATGGTTTCGGCAACCTTGCGGTCGATCTCGAGGATGGCCGAGGCCGGGTCGGCGAGCAGGTCCTTGACCGAGTCGTGGATGGTGCCCATCTGGCTGATGAGTTCGCGCATGTTCTGCGCGCCGGCGCCCGAGGCCGCCTGGTAGGTCATCGCCGAGATCCACTCCACCAGGCCGTGCCTGAACAGGCCGCCCAAGCCCATCAGCATCAGCGACACGGTGCAGTTGCCGCCGATCCAGTTGCGCCCGCCCTTGGCGAGCGCGGCATCGATGACGTTGCGGTTGACCGGGTCGAGGATGATCACCGCGTCGTCGTTCATGCGCAGCGCCGAGGCGGCGTCGATCCAGTGGCCGTTCCAGCCGGTGGCGCGCAGCTTGGGGAAGACTTCCTTGGTGTAGTCGCCGCCTTGGCAGGTGATCACGATATCGCAGGACTTCAGTGCGTCGATGTTGCTGGCGTCCTGCAGCGGCGCGGCCGCTTCCTTGCCGCCGAAGGACGGCGCCTTGCCGCCGGCGTTCGAGGTGGAGAAATACACCGGCTCGATGAAGGCAAAGTCGCCCTCCTCCACCATCCGCTGCATCAGCACGGAACCGACCATGCCACGCCAGCCAACCAGACCGACTCGATTCATGTTCATCACTCTCAACAAAAACGTTCTTCGAAAAAGCCTTGCCAGCGCGCGAGCTTACAGCGCTGCGAGCACGGCGTCGCCCATCTCGCGGGTGCCGACGCGCTTCGTGCCCGGCTCGTAGATGTCGCCGGTACGATAGCCCTGGGCCAGCACCTTCTTGACCGCGCGCTCGATGCGCTGGGCAGCGGCCTCCTGGTTGAAGGTATAGCGCAGCATCATCGCCGCCGACAGGATGGTGGCGAGCGGGTTGGCGAGATCCTTGCCGGCGATGTCGGGCGCGGAGCCGTGCGAGGGCTCGTACATGCCCTTGTTGTCGGCGTTGAGCGAGGCCGAAGGCAGCATGCCGATCGAGCCGGTGAGCATCGAGGCCTCGTCGGACAGGATGTCGCCGAACATGTTGCCGGTGACCATCACGTCGAACTGCTTGGGGTTGCGCACCAACTGCATCGCGGCGTTGTCGACCAGCATGTGGGTGAGCTCGACCTCGGGGAACTCCTTGCTCACCTCGATCGCGATGTCGCGCCACAGCTGGGTGGTCTCGAGCACGTTCATCTTGTCGACCGAGCACAGGCGCTTGCCGCGCTTCATCGCGGCCTCGAAGGCCACGCGCAGGATGCGGCGGATCTCGTACTCGGCATAGATCATGGTGTTCCAGCCGACGCGCTGCGATTCGCCATTGACCTCGCGCAGCTCGATGCCGCGCGGCTGGCCGAAGTAGATGTCGCCGGTCAGTTCGCGCACGATCAGGATGTCCAGGCCGGCGACGATCTCGGGCTTGAGCGTCGAGGCGTTGGCCAGTTCCGGATACAGGATCGCGGGGCGCAGGTTGGCGAACAGGGCCAGCTCCTTGCGGATGCCGAGCAGACCGAGCTCGGGGCGCTGGTTGCGCGGGTGGCTGTCCCACTTCGGGCCGCCGACCGCGCCGAGCAGGATGGCGTCGGCTGCGCGCGCCAGCTGGAGGGTGGCCTCGGGCAGCGGATTGCCGGTGGCATCCACAGCGCAGCCGCCCACCAGGGCCTCTTCCATCTCGAACTGGAGATCGAGCGCGTTCAGCACGCGCACGGCCTGCGCCATGATCTCGGGGCCGATGCCGTCACCCGGCAGCACGCAAATCTTCATCGGATCGTTTTCCTCGGTTCGGTGAGCCAGGCCGGCTCAGGCAAAGTAATAAGGGTGTTGGGCGCGGCGCTGCTCTTCAAAGGCGCGGATCTTGTCGGCGTGGCGCAGCGTGAGGCCGATGTCGTCCCAGCCGTTCAGCAGGCATTCCTTGCGGAAGGGGTCGATGTCGAAGGCGATCGACTTGCCGTCCGGGCGGGTGATCGTCTGCGCGGCGAGGTCGACCTTCAGGCGGTAGCCCTCGCTGGCCTCGCACTGACGGAACAGCTCGTCGACCTCTGCGGCATCCAGCTTGATCGGCAGCAGGCCGTTCTTGAAGCTGTTGTTGAAGAAGATGTCGGCGAAGCTCGGCCCGATCAGCACGCGAAAGCCGTAGTCCTCGAGCGCCCACGGCGCGTGCTCGCGCGAGCTGCCGCAACCGAAGTTGTCGCGGGTGAGGAGGATCTGCGCGCCCTGGTAGCGCGCCTGGTTGAGCACGAAGTCGGGGTTGAGCGGACGCTTGCTGTTGTCCGCGCCGGGCTGGCCGACGTCGAGGTAGCGCCACTCGTCGAAGGCGTTGGGGCCGAAGCCGCTGCGCTTGATCGACTTGAGGAACTGCTTGGGGATGATCGCGTCGGTATCGACGTTGGCGCGGTCGAGCGGCGCGACCAGCCCGTCGAGCTGGGTAAACGGCTTCATTATTTGACTGCCCTCTGGATGGCCTCGCCACCCCTTTCGATGTCCTTGCCGACGCCCTGCACGGTGTTGCAGGCCATGGAGACGAAGCCGGCGACGAGCGCCGCGGCGATCAGTGCGAGTTTCTTCATTGCCTTCTCCTCTGTCCGGAACGCCCGCTCAGAGCGCGCGCACGTCGGTGAAGCGGCCGGTGACCGCGGCGGCCGCGGCCATCGCCGGGCTGACCAGGTGGGTGCGCCCCCCCGCGCCCTGGCGGCCCTCGAAGTTGCGGTTCGAGGTCGAGGCGCAGCGCTCGCCAGGCTCGAGGCGGTCGGCGTTCATCGCCAGGCACATCGAACAGCCCGGCTCGCGCCACTCGAAGCCGGCGGCGAGGAAGATCTCGTGCAGGCCCTCCGCCTCGGCCTGGCGCTTGACCAGGCCGGAGCCCGGCACCACCAGCACGCGCTTGACGCTGGCGGCCTTGCTGCGGCCCTTGGCCACCGCGGCAGCCTCACGCAAATCCTCGATGCGCGAGTTGGTGCACGAGCCGATGAAGACCTGGTCGACCGGGATGTCGGTGATCGGGGTGTTGGCCTCGAGGCCCATATACTTGAGCGCGCGCTCGATGCCCTCGCGGCGCACCGGGTCGGTGACGGCGGCGGGATCGGGCACACGGCCGTCGACCGTGGTGACCATCTCGGGCGAGGTGCCCCAGGTGACCTGCGGCAGGATGTCTTCGGCCTTGATCTCCACGACCTTGTCGAACTCGGCGCCCTCGTCGCTGTGCAGGCTGCGCCAGTAGTCGACCGCCTGCTCCCACTGCGCGCCCTTGGGCGAGAAGGGGCGATCCTTCAGGTATTCGATGGTGGTCTCGTCCACGCCGACCAGCCCGGCGCGCGCGCCCGCCTCGATCGCCATGTTGCAGATCGTCATGCGGCCTTCCATCGACAGCGCGCGGATGGCGCTGCCGCCGAACTCCATCGCGTAGCCGGTGCCGCCGGCGGTGCCGATCCTGCCGATGATGGCGAGCACCACGTCCTTGGCGGTGACGCCGCGGCCGAGCTGGCCGTCGACGCGGATCAGCAGGGTCCTGGACTTCTTCTGCAGCAGGCATTGGGTGGCGAGCACGTGCTCGACCTCGGAGGTGCCGATGCCGTGCGCAAGGCAGCCGAAGGCGCCGTGCGTGGAGGTGTGGGAGTCGCCGCAGACGACGGTCATGCCCGGCAGCGTGGCGCCGTTCTCCGGCCCGATCACGTGCACGATGCCCTGGCGCGCGTCCTTGAACGGGAAATAGGCGAGCGAGCCGACCTCGCGGATGTTGGCGTCCAGCGTCTCGACCTGCTGGCGCGACACCGGGTCCTGGATGCCCAGGTCCCAGTGGTCGGTGGGCGTGTTGTGGTCGGCGGTGGCGACGATGGAGCCGACGCGCCAGGGCTTGCGCCCGGCGAGCTTGAGGCCTTCGAAGGCCTGCGGGCTGGTCACTTCGTGCACCAGGTGGCGATCGATGTAGATCAGCGCCGTGCCGTCGGCCTCCTCGTGGACCACGTGGCTGGACCAGAGCTTTTCATACAGCGTTTGAGCTTTCATCCCGGAGTGTTCCGCGTCTGAAAAAGGAATCGATTATTTCACAAAGCCTGCAAAACTGTGTAGGCACGCCCCGCCCTCAGCGCCGCGCGCCCTCGTAGAGCGGGATCACGCGTGCGGCGTACTCTGCCAGGTCGCGCTGCCGCGTCGCATGCGAGGGGTGGGTGGACAGCCACTGCGGCGGCGCGCCGGCCGACTGTCCGGCCATCTTGTTCCACAGCGTCACCGCGGCACGCGGATCGTAGCCGGCGCGTGCGGCGAGTTCCACGCCCATGCGGTCCGCCTCGGTCTCGTGCTCGCGCGAGTTGGGCAGCTCGAAGGTCACCTTGGCAACCTGGCCCATGAGGTCCTGGCCGAGCTGGCCGACACCGAGCAGGGCGCCCGCGACCGAGATGCCCAGCCCGGTCGCCATCGACTTCGACACCCGCTCGCGCGCGTGCTCACGCAGCGCATGCGCGATCTCGTGGCCCATCACCGCGGCGATCTCGTCGTCGGTGAGCGCGAGGCGCTCGATCAGCCCCGTGTAGATCGCCATCTTGCCGCCGGCCATGCACCAGGCGTTGAGCTCGCTCGAGCTGAACACATGCACCTCCCAGGACCACGACGGGGCATCGGTGCGGAAGGCGCCGGTCTGCGCGGCGAGCCGCGAGACGATGCGGCGCACGCGCTGCACGGTGGCGGGGTCGCGATCGAGCGCGTTCTTGCTCCGCGCCTCGGCGACCATCTGCTGGTACTGCTGGTTCGAGGCCTGTTCGACCTCCTGCGCCGAGACCATCATCAGCTGCGAGCGCTGCACGCCGACCGCGCCGCCGTGCGTGGTCTGCACGGTCTGGCAGGCGGTGGCGATGGTGCCGGCGAGCAGCACCGGCAGGGCGATCTTGAAGATGGATTGCATGGGTCGATTACCTCCTCGGTTCGTGGAGTGCGTGCGCGGGGCGGGGTTCCCCTTTCCAGCCCAGCAGCAACCAGAGCAGGCCGGCGAGCGCGAAGCCGGAGCCGATCGTATACGTCCACGCCGGCCCGATGCCCTCCCAGGTGTAACCGCTCAGCAAGCCGCCCAGCATGCCGCCGGCCCCGAAGGAGATGCTGCCGTAGAGCGCCTGGCCGCGCGACTGCAGGCGGCCCGGAAACCACTCGTTGACCACCGCGATCGCCGCGGCGTGGTAGGCGCCGAAGGTGGCGCCGTGCAGAACCTGGGCGAGCAGCAGCAGCGCCAGGCTGTGCGCGCCCCAGCCGATCATCAGGAAGCGCGCCACCGCGCAGGCGAAGGAGAACAGCAGGATCGCACGCAGCGAAAAGCGCACCGAGATGCGCGGCATCCACATGAAGACCCCGATCTCGGCGAGCACCCCCAGCGTCCACATCCAGCCCACCACGCCCTTGTCGTAACCCATGCCGACCAGGTGGATCGAATAGAACACGTAGAGCGCGCCGTGTGCCGCCGACATCAGGAAGCAGGCGCCGAGCAGGGCACGCACCTCGGGACGGCGCAGGGTGTCGCCGAAGCTCGCGGCGTCGCGCTGCAGCGGCGGGCGCGGCGCCTCGGGGACGATGAAGCTGCACAGCACGATGCCGACGAGGATGGACATGGTGATCCACAGCACCGCCTCGATCGGCAGGCGGTCGAGCGAATGCCCGAGCGCGAGCACGGCGACGATGAAGCCGACCGAGCCCCATACGCGGATGCGGCCATAGCGGTGCGAAGCCTCGCCGAGGTGGGCGAAGGCGAGACCCTCGATCAGCGGCAGCACCGCGCTCCAGAAGAAGGCCATCAGCGCCATCGCGGCGAACAGCCCGGCGAACTCGGTAGTCAGGAAAAACACCGAGAAGCCCGCCAGGCTGGCGAGCGCCGACAGACGCACGATCGCGATACGCATCCCCAGGCGTTCCGCCAGCCAGCCCCACAGGTTGGGAGCCAGCACGCGCATCAGCTGCATCAGCGACATCAGCAGCGCGATGTCGGTGGCCGACAGCGCGATCGACTGCAGGTAGAGCGTGAAGTAGGGCGAGAACGCGCCGACGAAGGCGAAGTAGAAGAAGTAGTACGCCGACAGGCGCCAGTAGGGAATCATCGCGCCCACTCCGGGTACGCGCGCTCACCCCCTCCAGCCCCTGCGTCCGGGCGGCGCCCCGCACCGCCCCGCCCTGCCCGCATCGCCTCAGCGCGGCGAAGGCAGGCGCTGGCTCCCTGCGGGCGCGAGCGCCGGGATGCGCGGGGTGTCGGTGCGCACGTCGCCGCACTGCGCGCGATGGCGCAGCGCGTGGTCGATCAGCACCAGTGCGAGCATGGATTCGGCGATCGGCGTCGCGCGGATGCCCACGCAGGGGTCGTGGCGACCCTCGGTGGCGACCATGACGGGATTGCCTGCGCGGTCGATCGAGCGACGCTCGAGGCGGATGCTCGAGGTCGGCTTGATCGCGATGCTGGCGAGAATGTCCTGCCCGGTGGAGATGCCACCGAGCACGCCGCCCGCATGATTGGACAGGAAGCCCGCGGGCGTCATCTCGTCGCCGTGCTCGGTGCCGCGCTGCGCGACCGACTTGAACCCGGCGCCGATCTCCACGCCCTTGACCGCGTTGATGCCCATCATCGCATAGGCGATGTCGGCGTCCAGGCGGCCATACACCGGCTCGCCCCAGCCGACCGGGACGCCGCTGGCGACCACGTCGATGCGCGCGCCGATCGAGTCGCCCGACTTGCGCAGCGCGTCCATGAAGGCCTCGAGCTCGGGCACGATCGCGGCGTTGGGCGCGAAGAAGGGGTTGCCGTCGACCTCGTCCCAGGACACGAAGGGAATCTCGATCGGGCCGAGCGCACCCATGCAGGCGCGGATGACGATGCCGTGGCGCTCCTTCAGCCACTTCTTCGCGATCGCGCCGGCCGCCACCCGCACCGCGGTCTCGCGCGCCGACGAGCGCCCGCCGCCACGATGGTCGCGCAGGCCGTACTTCTGCAGGTAGGCGTAGTCGGCGTGGCCGGGGCGGAAGGTGTCGGCGATGTTGCCGTAGTCCTTGCTGCGCTGGTCCTGGTTGCGGATCAGCAGCGAGATCGGGGTGCCGGTGGTGACGCCCTCGAACACGCCGGAGAGGATCTCGACGGTGTCGGGCTCGCGGCGCTGGGTGACGTGGCGCGAGGTGCCCGGCTTGCGGCGGTCGAGCTCGGCCTGGATGTCTGCCTCGCAGATCGCCAGTCCCGGCGGGCAGCCATCGACGATGCAGCCGATCGCCGGGCCGTGGGATTCCCCGAAGGAGGTGACGGTGAAGAGCGTGCCGAGGGTGTTGCCGGACATGGATTTCCTGCCTGATCGCGATGACGGAACGGGGACGGGTCGCGAGTCTAGCACGCGTGCCGTCCCCTTCTGCTTGGGCGCCGGAGCGCCGCCCCTCAGTGGAAGAAGCCCTCCAGGCGCTCGAAGACCTCGTGCTCGGCGCCATGCCGGCGCACATTGAGCACGTCCTCGAGCTTCTCGAGCTGGCGCACCATCTGCTCGAGGCGCTGGTCCTCGAACACCAGCAGCCAGATGCGCGAGCGCTTGCCGTCGGACACCGGCATGCACAGGATGCCCTCGACGTTGAACGCGCGACGCGCGAAGAGGTTGCAGATGTGGCTCATCACCCCGGGGTGGTTGTTCACATCCAGTTCCAGAACGACCTTGGCATAGCCGGCTTGCGGCAGCGGGTCGGAAACCTGTTCGATCATCATCAGCCTCCGATCATCTCGGTGTTGGCGGCACCCGGCGGCACCATGGGGTAGACGAATTGTTCGCGGTCGATCGTCGCGTGGATCAGGCACGGACCGGGGCGGTGCAGCGCCTCGGCGAGCGCGGCGCGCGGATTGTCGGCGAGATCGAGATCCACCGCCGGCACGCCGAAGCCCTCGGCGATCTTCACGAAGTCGGGCTCGGTGCGGTACTTCGAAGCGAACAGGCGCTGACCGTAGAACAGCGTCTGCTGCTGGTACACCAGGCCGAGCGCGTTGTTGTTCATCAGCACGATCTTGACGTTCAGACCCTCCTCGGCCAGCGTCGCAAGCTCCTGGATGTTCATCTTGAAACTGCCGTCGCCGGTGAAGCAGACCACGGTGCGCCCGGGCTCGGCGAGCGCGGCGCCGAGCGCGCTCGGCAGGCCGAAGCCCATCGTGCCCAGGCCGCCCGAGGTCAGCCACTGGCGCGGCCGGCGGAAGGGATAGGCCTGCGCCACCCACATCTGATGCTGGCCGACGTCGGTGGCGACGATGGCGCGGTCGTCGAGCGCGGCGGCGACCGCCTGGATGAGGCCGTAGTGGGTGCGCGGGTCGTCCTGGCCGGGGAACTGCATCGGGAAGCGCGTCTTCAGGCTGTCGACATGCGACAGCCAGCGCTTGCGCAGCGTCGCCTGCACGCGCGGCAGCAGCGCCTCGAGCGCGCACTTGACGTTGGCGTGGATGGCGACGTGGGCGTTCTTGATCTTGTGCAGCTCGGAGCGGTCGATGTCGATGTGGACGATCTTCGCGTTCGGGCAGAACTGCGCGGCGCGGCCGATCGCGCGGTCGTCGAAGCGTGCGCCCACGCACACCAGCACATCGGCCTCCTCAAGCACGAAGTTGGTGTAGCGCGCGCCGTGCATGCCGAGCATGCCGATCGACAGCGGGTGGTCCATCGGCATCGCACCGAGCGCCATCAGCGTCATCGTGGTGGGCAGGCCGGCCTGCTCGGCCAGCTGCACCGCCAGCGGCGCGGCGCCGGAGGCGACCACCCCGCCGCCGAGGTAGAGCACCGGCTGCTCGGCCTCGTTGATCATCTTCGCCGCCAGCTCCACCGCCGCCAGGTCGAGCTGCGGGGCCGGATCGGCGACCGCCGGGGCGGGAAACTCCGCGACGGCGACGAGCTGATTCTGCACGTCCTTGGGCACGTCGATCAGCACCGGGCCGGGACGGCCGGACATGGCGATGCGGAAGGCGTCCGGAATGACCTCGAGCAGCTCCTGCGCCGAGCGCACGAGGAAGTTGTGCTTGGTGATCGGCACCGTGATGCCATAGATGTCGACCTCCTGGAAGGCGTCGGTGCCGATCATCGCCTGCGGCACCTGCCCGGTGATGACGACCATCGGGATGGAATCCAGGCAGGCGTCGGCGATCGCGGTGACCAGGTTGGTCGCGCCCGGACCGCTCGAGGCGATGCACACCTGCGGCACGCCCGAGACGCGCGCCATGCCCTGGGCGATGAAGCCCGCGCCCTGCTCGTGGCGGGCGAGCACGTGGTGGATGTGCTCGCTGCCCGAGAGCGCATCGTAGAAGGGCAGGATCGCGCCGCCGGGAATGCCGGCGACGGTGCGCACGCCCTGGCGCTCGAGAAGGCGCACCATCAGTTGCGCGCCGGTCATTTGCATCATGTTGCTCTCCTTGGCTTCGGGTTCGACGGCCGGACCGGCGGGCACAAAAGCAAGACCCCCGCCGGGCTTGCGCGCCGACGGGGGTCTGGTATTCCTGATTCTCGAGTGTCCGGTCCCGTTACGTCGCGCGCATGCCTACGCCTACTACGCGTACTACAACGACCAGCGACAGGAGCGAGGGACGGCCGGAAACGGACATTGGAACGGATCTGCAAGAAAGCGTAAACAACGTGACGGCGAGTTTAATCACGAAAAGCTGCACTGCACAAGAAAATTTTCGCGTGCCGGACCGCGCGCGCTCACTTCGGCCGCAGCTCGCGGCGCAGGATCTTGCCGACGTTGCTCTTGGGCAGTTCGTCGCGGAACTCGACGTGGTGCGGCACCTTGTAGCCGGTGAGGTTCTCGCGGCAGAAGGCGATCAGGGCCTCGGCCGTCAGCTTCGGATCCTTGCGCACCACGAAGACCTTCACCGCCTCGCCGCTGCGCTCGTCGGGTACGCCGATCGCGGCGACCTCGAGCACGCCCGGATGAGCGGCGACCACGTCCTCGACCTCGTTCGGGTACACGTTGAAGCCGGACACCAGGATCATGTCCTTCTTGCGATCGACCAGGCGCACGAAGCCGCGCTCGTCGACGGTGGCGATGTCGCCCGTGCGCAGGAAACCGTCGTGCGTGAAGATGCGCGCGGTCTCCTCGGGGCGCTGCCAGTAGCCCGGCGTGACCTGCGGACCGCGCACGCAGAGCTCGCCGCGCTGGCCGAGCGGCACCTCATGCCCGGCATCGTCGCGGATGCTGATCTCGGTGGAGGACACCGGCAGGCCGATCGAATGGTTGAACTCGGCGAGATCGAGCGGGTTGATCGTCACCGCCGGCGAGGTCTCGGTGAGGCCGTAGGCCTCGACCAGAGACACTCCGGTGACCTTCTTCCACTTCTCGGCGACCACCTGCTGCACCGCCATGCCGCCGCCCAGGCTCACCCGCAGCGTGGAGAAGTCCAGCTTGGCGAACTCGGGGTTGTTGAGCAGTGCGTTGAACAGCGTGTTGACCCCGGTGATCGCGGTGAAGCGGTGCTGACCGAGCTCCTTGATGAAGCCCGGGATGTCGCGCGGGTTGGGGATCAGCACGTTCTTGGCGCCGATCTTCAGGAAGGTGAGGCAGTTCGCGGTGAGCGAGAAGATGTGGTAGAGCGGCAGCGCGGTGATGATGATTTCCTTGCCCTCGCCCACGTAGGGGGCGATCCACGCATGCGCCTGCTGCAGGTTGGCGATGACGTTGCGATGAGTGAGCATGGCCCCCTTGGCCACTCCGGTCGTGCCGCCGGTGTATTGCAGGAAGGCGACGTCCTCATGGCCCACCTGCGCCGGCTGCAGCTCGTGGGCAGCGCCGCGCTGCAAGGCCGTGGAAAAGCGCACGTGGCCGTCGAGCCGCCACGGCGGCACCAGCTTGCGCACCTTGCGCACGACGAAGTTCACGATCGCGCCCTTGACCAGGCCGAGCATCTCGCCCAGGCTGGTGACCACGATGTGGCGTATCGGCACCTGCGCCCGCACATGCTCGAGCGTGTGGGCGAAGTTCTCCAGGATCACGATGACCTCGGCGCCGGAGTCCTTCAACTGGTGCTCGAGCTCGCGCGCGGTGTAGAGCGGATTGACGTTGACCACCGTGTAGCCCGCGCGCAGCGTGCCGAAGAGCGCGATCGGGTACTGCAGCACGTTGGGCATCATCAGCGCGACGCGCGCACCGCGGGGCAGCTTCAGCGCGCCCTGCAGCCAGGCGCCGAAGCGCGCACTGAGCGCGTCGAGCTCCGCATAGGTGATCGACTTGCCCATGCAGTGATAGGCGGTCTTGTCCGCATAGCGCGCCACGCTGCGCTCGAACAGGTCACCCAGGGAACGGAATTCGTCGACGTCGATTTCCGCCGGAATGCCCGGGGGGTAGCTCTTCAGCCAGATTTTTTCCATGGTCTCCTCCTTTTGCTGGAAATACCGCCGGAGCGCCGCGATGGCGCCCCGGCTCCGCCCTCCCAAGGCGTCGGACGGGCAAGCGGCCCTTCCGTTCATTCCAACCATGCCGCACCCGATCTTGGTGTGGGTGTCGACCGAACGGGCGCAGCCCGTTCCTGGAGGTGCGGCGGTTCGACCGCCGCTGCCGGGCGCGGGGCCCGGCGATGCTGCTTATTCCTCGCCCTCGCCCGCGGGCCAGTTGCGGATGTAGTTCTTGAGCATGCGGTTCTCGAAGCTCTGCTCCTCGAGCACCGCCTTGGCGACGTCGTGGAAACTCACCACACCGAGCAGCGTGTTGCCGTCCATCACCGGCAGGTAGCGCTGGTGGTGCTCGACCATCAGCCGGCGCAGCTCGTCCATCTCCATGTCGGGCGCGGCCACGCGCGGCTCGCGCAGCATGACCGCCTCGACCTGCAGCGACTGCCAGTCCGCCCCGCCCTGCTGCACCGCCTGCAACACCTGCCGGAAGGTGAGCATGCCGACCATCTCGCCACGCGAGAACACGACCAGCGAGCCGACATCCTGCTCGTTCATGATCTCGACCGCCTCGGCGATGGGTCGGTTGGGGCCGATGGTGAATAACACCTTGCCCTTGATCGCGAGAATCTCGCTCACCAGCATGTCGGTCTCCGTGCCGTTGCACTTACAGGTTTGATGACGCTCACCATCTTAGTGCATCGCCGCGTGCGCGCAAAGCCAGCCGCGGCGTGCCTTCAGCGCTTCAGCTCGCCGAGCTTGCCCTTGATGCGGGCCCAGTGGTCGGCATCCGGCAGAGGATCCTTGCGCTCGACGATCGGCTTCCATTGTTTGGCCAGTTCGGCGTTGAGCGCGATGTAACCCTTCTGGTCGTCCGGCACGTCGTCCTCGGAATAGATCGCCTCGACCGGACACTCGGCCACGCACAAGGTGCAGTCGATGCACTCCTCCGGATCGATGACAAGGAAGTTGGGCCCCTCGCGGAAACAGTCGACCGGACAGACGTCCACGCAGTCGGTGTATTTGCAGCGTATGCAGCGCTCGGTAACGACGTAGGTCATCTCGACTCTCCAGGCAGGATCGGCCGCCACCCGCTGCGGCTGGCCGAAGGGGGGACAATATAGACCAGCCCTTGGCTTTTTTGCCACGGCAAGCAGGCGCTTGCCCGTCCGCCAGCAGCGATTTCCTTGACGGCGCCCCCGGCATCGCATAAGTTTCGGAAAAATTTCTTTACGGAAGGCCTCTCCTTCCGCTGGATCGTCGTGCATCGCAGCAGCGCCTCCCGCTCGCGGCGAGATCGCAGGGGGTCCGCCCCTTCCCGCACGCAGCATCCGTTCGCATTACCCCGCAACACCCCATACCCCGCAGCACCCGTTACCCGGCAACGAGGGCTTCCGCCTTCGTCACCACCCCCTGCCAGCCTTAGTGAGGAATCATGAGCGAGCACATCCACCATGTGACCGACGGCAACTTCGACGATGAAGTGCTGCAGTCCCAGACCCCTGTCCTGGTCGATTACTGGGCCGAGTGGTGCGGCCCCTGCAAGATGATCGCGCCGATCCTGGACGACGTCGCCAAGGACTACGCGGGCAAGCTCAAGGTCGCCAAGCTCAACATCGACGACAACCAGGAGACGCCCGCGAAGTACGGCATCCGCGGCATCCCGACGCTGATGCTGTTCAAGGGCGGCAATGTCGAGGCGACCAAAGTGGGCGCCCTTTCCAAATCTCAACTGACCGCCTTCATTGACAGCAACATCTAAGCCGGACCAGGCTCCGGCCCGTTCCCGCGGTTCCTCGCGCGCCCGTCGCCGCGGCGCGCGCAACCGGGACGGCAATTCCCCCCAGAATCCGCAGACCGAAGACGATCTGTTCGACGTCGAGAACGGCGGCGAGGAAGGTTCTTCCACGCCGCGCGACCCCGACGCGCCCGCGCTCCACCTGTCCGAACTCAAGGCCCTGCACGTCAGCCAGCTGCTGCAGATGGCGATGGACGCCGGTGTCGAGGGCGCGAACAGGCTGCGCAAGCAGGAACTCGTCTTCGCGCTGCTGCGCAACCGTGCCCGCAGGGGCGAACCGATCTGTGGCGACGGCGCACTCGAAGTGCTGCCTGACGGCTTCGGCTTCCTGCGCTCTCCCGACACCTCGTATCTCGCGGGGACGGACGACATCTACGTGTCGCCCTCGCAGATCCGGCGCTTCAACCTGCGCACCGGCGACACCATCGAGGGCGAGATCCGCACGCCCAAGGACGGCGAGCGCTACTTCGCGTTGACCAAGCTCGACAAGATCAACGGGCGGCCGCCGGAAGAGTGCAAGACCAAGATCCTCTTCGAGAACCTCACGCCCCTGCATCCGCAGGAGTGCCTGAAGCTCGAGCGCGAGGTCCGTGGCGAGGAGAACGTCACCAGCCGCATCATCGACATGATCGCGCCGATCGGCAAGGGCCAGCGCGGCCTGCTCGTCGCCCCGCCCAAGAGCGGCAAGACGGTCATGCTGCAGCACATCGCGCACGCGATCACGGCCAACCATCCCGACGTCAAGCTGATCGTGCTGCTGATCGACGAGCGCCCGGAGGAAGTGACCGAGATGCTGCGTTCGGTGAAGGGCGAGGTCGTGGCCTCCACCTTCGACGAGCCCGCCACCCGTCACGTGCAGGTCGCCGAGATGGTGATCGAGAAGGCCAAGCGCCTGACCGAGCACAAGTACGACGTGGTGATCCTGCTCGACTCGCTGACCCGTCTGGCGCGCGCCTACAACACCGTGGTGCCGGCCTCCGGCAAGGTGCTCACCGGTGGTGTCGACGCCAACGCGCTGCAGAAGCCCAAGCGCTTCTTCGGTGCGGCGCGCAACATCGAGGAAGGCGGCTCGCTGACCATCATCGCCACCACGCTGGTCGACACCGGCAGCCGCATGGACGACGTGATCTACGAGGAATTCAAGGGCACCGGCAACATGGAGCTCCACCTCGACCGCCGCATGGCGGAGAAGCGCGTGTATCCGGCGATCAACGTCAACCGCTCCGGCACCCGCCGCGAGGAGCTCCTGCTCAAGGCCGACGTGCTGCAGAAGGTGTGGATCCTGCGCAAGCTGCTGTACGGCATGGACGACATCGACGCGATGGAATTCCTCCTCGACAAGGTCAAGGCCACCAAGAGCAACGCCGAGTTCTTCGACGCGATGCGCACCGGCCGCGGCTGATTCCGCGCTCGACAGCAAAACGCCACCTTGGAGGTGGCGTTTTTTCTTGTGCGGCCGCGCCGTGCGCGGCCGACGCTCACTTGTAGTCGTAGAAGCCCTTGCCGCTCTTGCGACCGAGGTAGCCCGCCTCGAGCATCTCGACCAGCAGCGGCGCCGGGCGGTACTTGGGGTCCTTGGTGCCTTCATAGAGGACCTGCATGACCGCGAGCTCGACGTCCAGGCCGATGAGGTCGCACAGCGCGAGCGGGCCGATGGGGTGGTTGCAGCCGAGCTTCATCGCCTCGTCGATCTCGGCTGCGGTCGCCAGGCCCTCGCCGAGCGCGAACACCGCCTCGTTGATCATCGGGCACAGCATGCGGTTGACCACGAAGCCCGGACTGTTCTTGACCTTGATCGGCGTCTTGCCGATCGCCTTCGCGACGTCCTCGACCGCGGAGTAGGTCGCCGCCGAGGTCTGCAGGCCGTTGATCAGCTCGACGAGCGCCATCACCGGCACCGGGTTGAAGAAGTGCATGCCGATCACCTGGCCGGGACGCTGGGTGCCGGCGGCCAGGCGGGTGATGGAGATCGACGAGGTGTTGCTGGCGAGAATCGCCTCCGGCTTCACGATACGGTCGAGGTCGGCGAAGATGCGCAGCTTGAGATCGACATTCTCGGTCGCCGCCTCGATCACTAGGTCGCAGTCGGCGAGCGCATCGAGCGAGCTCACGGTGGTGATGCAGGCCATCGCGGCGTCCTTCTGCGGCGCGCTCATCCTGTCCTTCTTGATGAGGCGGTCGAGGCTGGCCGAGATGGTCGCGAGCCCGCGCTGCACCTGCGCCTCGGCGACGTCCATCATCACCACCTTGCGCCCCGCGACCGCGAACGCCTGGGTGATGCCGTTACCCATCGTGCCCGCACCCACCACTCCGATCTTGCCGATACTCATCGCCTTCGTTCTCCGCACAGGATTTTGGTCGACGCAACGGCCGCCGGACGACGGTCTCCATACCGCTGCGTATGCGCGGGGACTTTAGCGGATTCCGCGGGCGGGTGCCAGCGTCGCGCGGCCGCACAGCGGGAGGATCGAAAGGCGCTCCACCCAAGCGTTTCTCGATGCTCGGCAGCTCGGGCGAAGCGCTGCAAGCAAGCCGGCTTTTCGATCATTTCTCGATATTTTTCTTGTGAGTCCCCCGGGGCAGCGGCTACATTAGAGAGGCCTCCATCCGTCCCCCTTCCTCTCCAAGATCATGCTCCACACCTCGCCTCCCTACGCCGTCCGCCAAGAAACCGAGGTCGCCGAACCGAAGACGCTGGTCGAGGCGGCCTATCGCAGCCTGCGCCGCAACATCATCGAGGGCCGCCTGTCGCCGGGCGAGAAGCTGCGCATCGAGCACATCAAGAACGACTACGGCGTGGGGGGCGCGACGCTGCGCGAGGCCCTCTCGCTGCTCACCTCGGATGCGCTCGTGGTGTCGCAGGGCCAGCGCGGCTTCCGCGTCGCCCCGGTCTCGCTCGAGGACCTCGCCGATATCACCGAGACGCGGGTGATGCTCGAGTGCAGCGCGTTGCGCCAGTCGATCACGCTCGGCGACGAGGCCTGGGAGGCCGAGCTCACCGCCGCCTTCCACCGCCTCACGCGCGCGGAGGAGAAGCTCGCCGAAGGCAACAATCGCGAGCAGTGGGAAGAGCGCAACCGCATCTTCCACGAGGTGCTGATCGCCGCCTGCCCCTCGCGCTGGACCAAGCACTTCCTGTCCATCCTCTATCACCAGGCCGAGCGCTACCGCCACCTCTCGCTGCGTCGCAGCGACGGTACGCGCCGGCTGCACGACGAGCACGCCGCCCTGTTCGAGGCCGCGATGGGGCGTGACGCCGAGACTGCCACCCGCCTGCTCGGCGAACACATCCGCCTGACGCTGCAGTCGGTCAGCCTCGACAAGGCCGCCACCGCCAGCCACTGAGCCGGCCACCCGGGCTTGCCGCCGCACAGCGGCGAACAGTCAAAAAAATGGCCCGCCGAAGCGGGCCAAACCCGAAATCACCTCTGCGCGGGCGCGCAGAAGGCAACCACGACGAACTGCTCGATTTCGGGGAGGGAGAGCCTGGGATGGAGAGGGCCGCGGGGCGCGCGAAGCCTGCGGCCATCTCCGCCGGAGCGTGTGCTCAACCGCCGCCCAGCCCGACCGGCGCCGGGGCGGTGTTGACGATGCGGGTGAACAGCGCCGCGTACTTGCCCGCCGGTCCCTGCCAGGGGTTGTCGTTGGCGAGGAAGGCGGCGTCGATGTGCGCCCAGTCCTCCGCGCTCAGGTGCTTCCGGGCGAGCGGGAAGATCAGGTGCTCCTCGGTGTTCATGTGCTGCCACTCGTGCTCGATGTAGGTCTTGAGCGCGCCCTGGAAGCCCGCCAGGCCGGATTCGCCTTCGCGCCGGTAGGCCTCGAGCGCCGCACGCAAGGTGGCCATGCGCGCATCGCCCTCGCGGTGCTCGGCCTCCAGGCGCTCGATGATCGGCAGCGCCTCCGCGCTGCGCTCGCGCAGGCGGGCGAAGAGGTAGCTGTCCTCCTTGGGGTGGTGCACCTTCTCCGGGACCATCTCGATGTACTCGATCATCGACGCCATCAGCTCGAAATCGGGCTTCAGCCGCCCCGCCTCGATCGAGGCGACGAGCCCGCGCAACCCGCTCAGCATCGCGGCGAGGGCGCGGTGCTCGTCATGGATGATGTCCAGCGACTTGTTGCTCATGCTTGGTTTCCTCCTTGCTCTCAGACGCCGAGATGCTTCTGGATCAGCTCCGGCTGGGCGCGGATCTCGTCGCTGGTGCCGTCGAATACGACCTGCCCCTTGACCAGGATCATCGCGCGGTCGCAGATGCTGGTGACCGCGCCGTGGTTCTTGTCCACGATCACGGTGGCGATGCCGGTCTTGCGGATCTCCTTGACGATGCGCCAGATCTCCATCGCGATCAGCGGCGCGAGGCCCTCGGTGGCCTCGTCGAGGATCAGCAGATCGGGGTTGGTCATCAGCGCACGGCCAATGGTGAGCATCTGCTGCTCGCCGCCCGAGAGCTGCCAGCCGCCGTTGTTGATGCGTTCGCCCAGGCGCGGGAAGGTCTCCATCACGCGGTCGAAGGTCCACTCGCGGCGACCATCGACGCCGGCGCGCGCCGACATCAGCAGGTTCTCGCGCACGCTCAGGCTCTTGAAGATGCCGCGCCCTTCCGGCACGTAGGCGATGCCCTGCTGCGCGGTCTGGAACGTGCGCGCCCTGGTGTAGTCGTCGCCGCGCACGAGCACCCGACCGTGCCTGGGGCGGACGATCCCGAGCATGCTCTTGATCAGCGTGGACTTGCCCATGCCGTTACGGCCCATGAGGGCGATGCCCTCGCCTTCGCGGATGTTGAAGTCGATGCCGTGCAGGATGTGACTCGCACCGTAGTAGGTGTGGATCTCCTTGGCTTCGAGCAGCATGTTAGACATGGAAGCTGTCCTCCGTACCCAGATAGGCCTGCTGGACGGCCACGCTGGCCTTGATCTGCGCGGGCGGCCCGCACTCCAGCAACTGCCCGTTGACCATCACCGTGATCATGTCGGCGACCGCGAACACCGCATCCATGTCGTGCTCCACGAGCAGGATGCCGCGCGTCTGGCGCAGGCGCTTGAGCACCTCGACCATGCTCGCCGACTCCTCCGAACCCATGCCGGCGAGCGGCTCGTCGAGCAGCAGCACCTGCGCGTCGGTGGCCAGCACCATGGCGATCTCGAGCTGGCGCTGCTCGCCATGGCTGAGCACGCCCGACACCCAGTCGACGCGCTTGCCCAGGCCGGCCTCCTCGATGCAGGCGCGCGCCTTCTCCAGCGCCCACTTCTGCTCCATCGCCTTGCTGAAGAGGCGCCACGGTTGCTGGCGGCGCGACTGTGCGGCCAGGCGCACGTTCTCGAGCACGGTGAACTGCGGGAAGATGTTGGTGCGCTGGTAGCTGCGCCCGATCCCCACCTGCGAGCGCTGCGCCGCGGTAAGCGCCGTGATGTCCCTGCCGAGGTAGTGGATGCGCCCCTCGGACGGCGGCAGGTCGCCCGAAAGCATGTTGATGCAGGTCGACTTGCCGGCACCATTGGGGCCGAGCAGCACATGGATCATCTGCCGCTCGAGCGTCACGCTGATGTCCTGGTTCGCCACCAGACCGCCGAAGCGGCGGGTCAGCTTGTCCGCCTGCAGCAGGACTTCGTTCTTCGTCGTCACGCTCATTTGGCGTCTCCTCCCTGCAGGGCGCGCTTGATACGGCCCGGAACGCCGGCCAGGCCACCCGGCAGGAACAGCACGACCGCGACGATCACGCCACCCATCAGCAGCTGCCAGTACTTGGTGATGTCGGCGAAGATCTCGCGCATCGCCTCGAAGGCGAAGGCCCCCGCGATCGCGCCGGCGAGATTGCCCATGCCGCCCAGGATCACCATCAGCAGCACGTTGCCCGACTCGTGCCAGGACAGCAGCTCCGGGGTCACGAAGCCGGACAGCACGGCGTACAGAAAGCCCGCCAGCCCGCCGAGCGCGCCGGCCAGCGTGAAGGCGCCGAGCTTGTAGCGGAAGGTGTAGTAGCCGAGCGACTGCATGCGGTGCTCGTTGCTCTTGATGCCCACCAGCACGCGGCCGAAGGGCGACTGCAGCACGCGCGCCAGGAACAGATACACCAGCACCAGCACCGCGAGCACGAAATAGAACATGTGCACTTCGTTGGTGAGGTCGAACGGCTCCCAGCCGAAGATGGACGCAGAGGGCTTGTTGTTGAGGTACTTGCCGTCCGAACCGCCGCCGAGCGGGGTGTCGTGGAAGATGAAGTAGGCCATCTGCGCGAAGGCCAGCGTCACCATGATGAAATAGATGCCCTTGGTGCGCAGCACGAAGAGCCCGATCACGAAGGCGGCGAGCGCGGACAGGCCGACCGAGGCGGGCAGCACGTACCACAGGCTGGCCGCCTCGTACTCGGGGCTCAGGATCGCCACCGCGTAGGCGGCGATGCCGAAGTAGGCCGCATGGCCGAAGCTGACCAGGCCGGTGAAGCCCACCAGCAGGTCCAGGCTCATGGCGAAGATCGCCATCACCAGCACCTTGCCGACCATCTCGATGTAGAAGGACTCGCCCGACAGCGGCACGCAGGCCACGATCGCGAGCGCGACCAGCTTGGGAATCAGGGAAGCATTTGCGTTCATGGTCTCAGCCCTTCTTCAGGATGCCTTCGGGGCGCCACAGCAGGACCACCGCCATGACCACATACACCACGATGCCGGAGAGCTCGGGGACCAGGACCTTGCCGAAGGTGTCGGCGAAGCCCACGATCAGCGCGGCGACGAGCGCGCCCCACACCGAGCCGATGCCGCCGATGACCACGATCACGAAGGAGATGATGAGCACGTGGCTGCCCATGTTCGGGAACACCGACGAGATCGGCGCGGCCAGCATGCCGGCGAGCGCGGCGAGCGCGACGCCGAGCGCGAACACGACCCGGTAGATCATGTTGATGTTGATGCCGAGCGCCTCGACCATGCCGCGGTCGTCGTTGCCGGCGCGGATCATCATGCCCAGGCGGGTGCGCTGGATCAGGTAGTAGAGCGCGACCGCGAGCACGATGCAGATCGCCGAGATGGCCAGCCGGTATACCGGATAGCTCATGACCTCGGTGAGCTGGATCGAGGCGTCGAGGAAGGCGGGAATCGCCACCCCGTGCACATCGTCGCCCACGAGCAGGCTGCGCAGCTGCTCGAAGATGAGAATGAGGCCGTAGGTGAGCAGCACCTGCTCGAGGTGGTCGCGCTTGTACAGGTGGGAAAACAGCGCCCACTCCAGGAAGGCGCCGAAGGCCAGCGCCAGCGGGATGCCGAGCACCACCGCCAGCACCAGGCTGCCGGTCGCGCTGGTGAGCACGAAGGCCAGGTAGGCGCCGATCATGTAGAAACTGCCGTGCGCCAGATTGATGATGCCCATGATGCCGAACACCAGCGTCAGTCCGCTTGCCACCAGAAAAAGCAGCAATCCGTACTGCAGCGAGTTCAGCGTCTGGATCAGGAAGCTTGCGAAATCCATGACACTCCCCCTCCCGGCAGGCATGCGCCTGTCAGGATCGATCAGGGTTCAAGAAGGAACGGGATTGGGGGGCGGCCCGAGCGGCCGCCCCTGCGAGGCTGAAGGCTTACATCTTGCAGCCGCGGGCGGGATCCTCGAGGCCCTTGGAGACGACCTCGAGCATCACGTTCTGATCACCCTTGACCTGGCGCATGTAGATGTCCTGCACCGGGTTGTGCGCCTTGGACAGCGTGAAGGCGCCGCGCGGGCTGTCGATCTTGGCGGACTCCATGCCCTTGATGATCTCTTCCTGCTTCTCCGGATCGCCGCCGGCGGCCTTCAGGCCGGCCTCGTACATCTGCGCGGCGTCGTAGCCCTGCACCGCATAGACGTCGGGCTGGAGCTTGTAGGTCGTGGCGTACTTGGTGCGGAAGGCCGCATCCTTGGCGTGGGTCAGGCCGTCGGCGTAGTGCAGTGTGGTGAGCAGGCCCTCGCCCGCTCCGCCCATCGCACCGAGGTTGCCGTCGGTGAGGAAGCCCGGGCCGTACAGCGGGATGCTGTTCTTGAGACCGGCCGCGGCATAGTCGGCGACGAACTTGGCGGCGCCGGCGCCGGCGAAGAAGACGAACACCGCATCGGGCTTGGCCGCGGCGATCTCGGTCAGGAAGGGCTGGAACTCGACGTTGGGGAACGGCAAGGTCATTTCCTTGACGAGCTTGCCGCCCCCCTTCTCGAAGGCTTCCTTGAAGCCGGCGACCGACTCCTCGCCGAAGGAGTACTTCCAGGTCACCGTGGCGACGTTCTTGATGCCCTTCTTCGCAAGCGCCTCGCCCATCGCGTAGGACGGCTGCCAGGCCGAGAAGGACGAGCGGAAGATGTAGGGCGAGCACAGCGGGCCGGTCAGCTCGTTGGCGCCGGCGTTGGGGACGATCATCAGGGTCTTGGTGTCGCGGGCCACCTTGGCCATGGCGAGCGCGACCCCGGAGTGGACGGTACCGACCAGCACGTCGACCTTGTCGCGCGAGACCAGCTTCTTGGCGTTCTCGGTCGCCTTGGCCGGGTTGGACTCGTCGTCGACGGTGAAGTATTCGACCTCGCGGCCGCCGAGCTTGCCGCCGTTCTCGTCGACGAACTGCTTGAAGCCGTTGGTGATCGCGGTGCCGAGCGCGGCGTAGGTGCCGGTGTAGGGCAGCATCAGGCCGACCTTGACCTTGTCGGCCGCGTTCGCGGCGCCGATGCCGGCAGCGGCCAGCGCGAGGGTCAGGGCGAGGTTGCCGGCGAGTTTGAACGTGCTCTTCATGATGTCTCTTCCTTGCAGGTGGGTTGGATTCGTGCGTCTTCTGGACGACGCATCGTCTTGCGGATTCGGTCGGCCCCGTCGCGGCACGGGCTGTGCCGCGACGGGGCTGGAAACGCGGCCGCCGAGGCGGCCGCGCGCCGACGAGGGCGGAGGCCTCAGATGAAACGGGTGCTGACGCTGCCGAGCGACTGGATGCGCAGGTTGACGCTGTCGCCGGCCTGCACCGAGACCGCCTCGGTGACGCCGCCCGACAGGATCATGGTGCCCGCGGGGATCTCCTCGCCGCGCGCGCCGAGGTGGTTGGCCAGGGCCGCGATCGCCGCCGCCGGGTGACCGAGCACCGCGGCGCCGGCACCGACCGCCACCGGCTCGCCGTTCTTCTCGAGGACCACACCCAGGGTGCGCAGATCCAGGCCGGCGACCGGCGCCGCCTGGCCGCCGAGCACGAAGCGGGTCGACGAGCAGTTGTCGGCAATCACGCTCTTGAGGTCGAACTTGAAGTCCTTGTAGCGCGAATCGATGATCTCGATGCCGGGCATGACGAAGTCGGTCGCCGCGAGCACCGCGCCGATGTGGCAGCCGGGGCCCTTGAGCGCGCGCTTGGTGACGAACACGATCTCGGGCTCGACCTTCGGGTGGATCAGCTCGCTGGTCTTGATCTCGCCACCGTCCGGCACGCTGAAGTAGTCGACGAGCCAGCCGAACACCGGGGTGTCGACGCCCATCTGCTTCATCTTGCCGCGCGAGGTCAGGCCGGCCTTGAGGCCGACCACGCGGTTGCCGCGCGCCAGCTTGCGGCGCAGGATCTCGGCCTGGATCGCGTAGGCGTCGTCCCAGTCCATGTCGGGATGGGCCTCGGTGATCTTCACCACTTCGAAGGCCTGCAGTTCGGCGTTCTCGAGGTGTTCGGCCAGTTGTTCGATGGTTTGCTGATTCAGTTTCATTGGAAGTTTCCTGTTGGATTGGGGGCGGGTCAGACGAAGCGCACCGAGCAGCCGCCGATGCCGCCGATCGTCATGCGCAGGTTGTCGCCGCGCGCCACCGGGACCATGGCGCCCATGGCACCCGAGAGCACGATGTCGCCGGCCTTGAGCGCGATGCCGAGCGAGCCGAGCATGTTGGCCAGCCACACCATGGCGTTGACCGGATGGGCCATGGTGGCCGCGCCGGCGCCGGTGACGACGATCTCGCCGTTCTTCTCCAGCACCATGCCGGCGAGCGCGAGGTCGAGGTCGGCGATGTCGACCAGCTGGTCGCCGAGCACGAACACGCCGCACGAGGCGTTGTCGGCCACGGTGTCCTGGATCTTGATCTTCCAGTCCTGGATGCGCGAATCGACGATCTCGAAGCAGGCCATCACGCCTTCGGTGGCAGCGAGCACGTCGGCCGCGGTGACGCCCGGGCCCTGCAGGTCCTTCTTGAGCAGGAAGGCGATCTCGCCCTCGGCCTTGGGCTGGATGAGCGTGTCCATGTCGACCGACTCGCCCTCGTTGAAGACCATGCTGTCGAGCAGGTAGCCGAAGTCGGGCTGATGCACGCCCAGCATGTTCATCACCGCCTTGCTGGTGACGCCGATCTTCTTGCCGATGACGCGGTCGCCCTTCTCGAGGCGGCGCGCGATCATGCGCTGCTGCACGTGGTAGGCGTCCTCGATCGTCATGTCGGGATGCGCGGCGCTCAGCGGCGCGATCGGCGTGCGCGCGACGAGCGCGTCGTAGAGCGAATCGCCCAGGGCTTCGATGGTTTTCTGGTCCATGTACGATCTTCCTATTACAGCTTGATGCAGACGTTCTTGAGGTCGGTGTAGAACTCGAGCGAGTGCACGCCGCCTTCACGGCCGATGCCCGACTGCTTGGAGCCACCGAAGGGGGTGCGCAGGTCGCGCAGGAACCAGCTGTTCACCCACGAGATGCCCACTTCCATCTTCTGCGCGACGCGGTGGGCGCGCGAGACGTCCTGCGTCCAGATCGCGCAGGCCAGGCCGTACTTGTTGTCGTTGGCCTTCTCCAGCACTTCCTCCTCGGTATCGAAGGGGGCGATGTGGCAGCACGGCCCGAAGATCTCTTCCTTGATCACGCGGGCGGTTTCCGGCAGGCCGGTCCAGATGGTCGGCTGCACCCAGCAGCCATCGGCGAGTTCGCCCGGCATCTGGGGCACGCCGCCACCGGTCACCACGGTCGCACCTTCTTCCACGGCGACCTTGTAGTAGGACAGCACCTTCTCCTGATGCTTCTTGCTGACCAGCGGGCCGAAGTTGGCGGCCGGATCGTCCGGCACGCCGATCTTCATGCCTTCGGCGCCGGCCTTCAGGGCGGCGACGAACTTGTCGAAGATCGGGCGCTCGACATAGACGCGCTCGGTGCCCAGGCAGACCTGGCCGCAGTTCAGGAAGACGGAGCGCAGGGTGCCTTCGATGGCCTTGTCGAAGTCGCAGTCGGCGAACACGATCGCGGCGTTCTTGCCGCCCATTTCCAGCGACACCGGGCGCGAGCCGTTGGCCGCCGCCTTCATGATGACCTCGCCGGTGCGGGTCTCGCCGGTGAAGGTGAGCGCGTCGACGTCCGGGTGGGCGGTCAGGAAGGCGCCGGCGGAGTTGGCGCCGAAGCCGTTGACCACGTTGTAGACCCCCTTGGGGATGCCGACCTTGTTCATCACCTCGCCGAGCAGCGCGGCGGTGCGCGGGGTGTCTTCCGAGGGCTTGACGACCACGGTGTTGCCGCAGGCCAGCGCCGGGCCGACCTTCCAGGTCATCAGCAGCAGCGGCAGGTTCCACGGGCAGATCACGCCGACCACGCCGACCGGACGGCGATAGCCGTAGTTGATCGCCTTGCCGCCGTCGGGCGTCGTCATCTCGAAGAACTCGGTCGGAACGTTCTTGACCATGTCCGCGAAGACCTTGAAGTTGGCCGCACCGCGCGGGATGTCCACATGCGAGGCCATGCTCTTGGGCTTGCCGGTGTCGGCGCACTCGGCCTCGAGGAAGTCGTCGAAGCGGTTGTTGATCTCGACCACCAGGGCCTCGAGCAACTCGATGCGCTTCTGCAGCGACATCGAACCCCAGGGGCCCTTCAGCGCGGCCTTGGCGGCCTTGACGGCGGCGTCGACTTCCTTCTCGCCGGCTTCGGCGACCATGCCGATCACCTTGTTGTTGATCGGGTTGCGGTTCTCGTACCACTTGTCGGTGGCGACGTATTCGCCGTCGATGAAGTTGAGGATCTTGTCAGCGATCATGATTTCTCCCGTTACGTTTTCGAACGTTGCTGGATTGTGTTGCCGCTTTTCGTCGTGGCCTCGTCGGGCGGGCGGCGTCGGGGATGGGGTCGGGGGGTGCGTCCTGGCGCATGCCCGGCGCGATGCGCCGGGCATGCGGACCAGGTCAGGTCACGACGGTCAGGAAGCGCTCGTTGAGCTTGCGGTCGTGGTAGAAGATGCCGGCGCCGACCTCGTCGAAGGTCCAGGTGATCGGCGCGTGGTCGGGATAGGTCTCGTAGCCGCCGCAGAAGGTCTCGAAGCGGTTGCCCGAGGGGTCGAAGGCGTAGATCGTCGAGCCGCGGGTGATGCCGTGGCGGGTCGGGCCGATGTCGATCGACACCCGGTTCATCGACATGATGTCGGCCGCGCGCAGCACCTTCTCCCAGCTGTCGAGCAGGAAGGACAGGTGGTGCAGCTTGCCCGGCTCGGGGTGGGCGACGAAGGCCAGGTCGTGCGCCTTGTGCGAGCAGGAAATGAAGGTGGCGAGCAGGGACTTGCCGTCTTCGAGCAGCACGCGCTCGACGAGGTGGAAGCCGAGCACCTCGGTGAACAGCTTGAGGTTCTCCTCGAGGTTCGGGCCGTAGAGCAGGCAATGGTCGAAGCGGTGCGGAGCGATGCCGTGCTCGGAGGCGGCGATCCACGGATCCGGGTTGGTGTAGGGCTGGCCGTTGCCGACGTCGGTCTTTTCGGCATACAGCTCCATGACGTGGCCGGTCGGGATGGTGAAGCGCACGCGCTCGCCGGTCTCGAGCAGTTCGCCGGCCGGGATGCGCTCGGTGGCGACGCCGTAGGCCTGCAGGTCCTTGTCGAGTTGCTCGAGCGTCGCCTTGTCCTTGACCTTGAAGCCGATCAGGTCCACGCCGGCACGGTCGGCCTGGCGCAGGATCACGCTATTGTGGTCGCGCTCGTCCCAGGCCTTGAAATACACACGGCCGGCTGCATCGCGGCCGGTCTCGACGAGCCCGAGCACGTCCTTGTAAAAGGCCACGCTTTCATCCAGATCCAGCACGCGCAGCTGGATGTGGCCAGGACGCATCACTCCGGTAGTTGCCATCTTGCATCTCCTCTCAGGGGTCACGGACGGGGTTGCGGGCGCCTCGTGCGACCCGCGCTCCCCGGGTTCTCATGCGGCGGGTCGCGCCCGCCTGTTTCTACGACTGCCTTGCGTCCGCGGCCGCCGCTGACGGCGTCGCGCACACGTTCTTCTTCATCTTGCCGAGCACCGCCAGGCGGAGGTCCGACAGCGGCTTCACGCGGCAGGCGAGGACGATGCCGGCGGCCTCCTCCTCGGCACTGACGTAGGCCCGGCTCATCACGCGCTTGCTGTACTCGCCGGCCTCGACCTGCACCTTGCACACGCCGCAACCGCCGCCGCGACAGCCCACCGGGATGCCGCGCTTGCCAAGCCGCTCCATGCCCGCGAGCAGGGTCTCGTCCTCACGGCAGCGGTAAACCTCGCCGGTCTCGACGATGGTCACCTGGTGGAAGACCTTCGGCGCGGGGGCGTTCATGTCAGGCCACCTGCCGTTCCTGCTGCGCCTCGTTGAAGGCCTTCAGGCGCGCAGCCTGCAGTTCGCGGGCCGCGGCGAGGTTCTTCTCCTTGACGTGGCCGAAACCGCGGATCTCGTCGGGCACGCTCGCCAGCGCCACCGCCGCAGCGTGATTCACCGGGTTGAGCCTGGCGAGGATCTGGTCGAGCAGCTGGATGTACTCCTCGATCAGCTTGCGCTCGGTCTGGCGCTCTTCGGTCTTGCCGAAGACATCGAGCGCGCTGCCACGGAAGCGCTTCAGGCCGGACAAGCGCTTGAAGGCCTTGAACATCCACTCGCCGTACTGCTTCTTCTGCGGGTGGCCGGTGACCGGATCGGTCTTGGAGAGCAGCGGAGGCGCAAGGTTGTACTTCACCGAGTAGCCATGCGGGAACTGCGCATCGAGCTCGGCGAGGAAGGCCGGGTCGGTGTGCAGGCGGGCGACCTCGAACTCGTCCTTGTAGGCCATCAGCTTGTACAGGTAGCGGGCGGCCGCCTCGGCGAGCGCGGAGGAGGAAACCGCCTTCTGCTCGCCCGCAACCACGCGCTTGATCACCTCGGCGTAGCGCCTGGCGTAGGCCTCGTCCTGGAAGGCGATGAGCTCGGGCACGCGGATCTCGACCAGGCGCTTGACCTCGCCGCTGGCGCCGATCGAATCGACGATCGCACGCGCAGCCGGCGACAGCTGCGGCGCCTTGTTCAGCACGACCACCTGGCCACCGGTCTTCTGGCGCGCGACCTCGGCCTCGACGAAGGCGCGATCGACCACCGCCATGCGGCCCCAGCGGAAGGCGGCCAGACTCATGTCCACCGCGACGCCGGACTGGCGGATGGCGTCCTCGATCGACTCGGCCCGGAGCGGGATCGTGCCGGCCTGGAAGGCCACGCCGACCATGAAGTTGTTGGTCGCCATCGCATCGCCGAACAGGCCCGCCGCCAGCGCCTCACCGTCGAGGAACACGTTGTGCTCCTTGCGGGTGACGCGGTCGATGCCGCCGGTGAGGCCGCTGGTGGCCGGGAACAGCGCCTTGCGGTTGGTCACCATCTGACCGGTCGGGGTCTGGGTGGTGGACACGATCGCGATGGTGCGCTCCGGATTGCACTTGTCGAGGTTCTTCGGGTCGGTGGCGTTGAGGATGTCGAAGCCCAGATACAGGTCGGCACGGCCGTCGGAGATCTTGTTCGAACCCTTGAACGGGGCGTGGGTGATCTTGATGTCGGAGATCACCGCGCCGCCCTTCTGCGCCAGACCGGTCTGGTCGAGGCCGATCACGTGCTTGCCTTCGAGGCGGGCGGCACGCGCCAGCGTCGCCACGACGGTCACCGAGCCGGTGCCGCCGATGCCCATGACGTGGATGCCGAAGCCCAGGCTGTCATCGACCTTCTTGACCGGCGGCGGCAGCTCGCGCTCGAGCGCCGGGATGCGACCCTTTTTCTTCTTGGGCGCGCCATCGGCGGCCGGGGCCGGATGCGGGGTGATGGTCAGGAAGGACGGGCAGAAGCCCTTCACGCAGCTGAAGTCCTTGTTGCACGAGGACTGGTGGATGCGGGTCTTGCGACCGAACTCGGTCTGCACCGGCTCGACCGACATGCAGTTCGACTTCTCGCCGCAGTCGCCGCAGCCTTCGCAGACGCGCTCGTTGATGACGGTGACCTCGACCGGCTCGTCGGCCTTGCCGCGGCTGCGCGCACGGCGCAGCTCGGCGGCACACTCCTGGTCGTGCAGCAGCACGGTGCAGCCCGGGGTGGCGGCAAGCTCGCGCTGCGCCTCCTCGATGCGGTCGCGGTGCCAGACCTCGGTGCCACCGGGCAGCTGCACGCCGTTGAAGCGCGAGGGGTCGTCGGTGGTGACGATGATCTTCTTGACGCCGTTGGCGAGGAGGTCGGAGACCATGTTGGTCACCGGGACCTCGCCCTGGATGGCCTGGCCGCCGGTCATCGAGGTGTGCGCGTTGCGCAGCAGCTTGAAGGTGATGTTCACCCCGGTCGAAGCCGCATAGCGGATCGCCAGGCTGCCCGAGTGCGCGTAGGTGCCGTCGCCCATGTTCTGGAAGATGTGCTGCGCCTCGGTGAAGGGCGCCATGCCGATCCACTGCGTGCCCTCGGCGCCCATGTGGGTGCCCATGACCACGTTGCGGCCCATCCACATCGCCATGGTGTGGCAGCCGATGCCGGCCGACACGATGCTGCCGTCGGGGGCCTGGGTCGAGGAGTTGTGCGGACAGCCCGAGCAGAACCAGGCGGTGCGCACCGCGGTCGGCAGCTTGTTGCGCGAGTGGATCTCGTCCAGGCGCTTGAGCCAGTTCTCGGCCGACTCGATGCGGGTCTTGCGCGACAGGCGCTTCAGCAGCGCGCGCACGATGACGTCGGACTCGAACTCGCCGTAGTGCGGCAGCAGCTCCTTCTCTTCCTCGTCGAACTTGCCGACGATGCGCGGCGCGTTGGCCATGCCGTAGAGCACCTGCTTGGCGAACATCTCCAGGAAGGGACGCTTTTCCTCGATGACGAAGATCTCTTCCAGTCCCTGCGCGAACTCGCGCACGATGCTCGGCTCCATCGGGAACAGCATGCCCATCTTGAGGATGCGGATGCCGTAGCGGCGCAGCGCGGCATCGTCCAGGCCCATCTCGAGGAAGGCCTGGTTGAGGTCGTTGTAGGTCTTGCCCGCGGTGAGGATGCCGATCCAGGCGTCGGGGTTGGGGAAGACGACGTTGTTGAGGTTGTTGGCGCGGGCGTAGCGCTTCACCACCTCGAGGCGGCGGGTGTACAGCGACTGCTCCATCTCCAGCGCCTCGACGCGCACGTTCATGCCCAGGTTCATGTTGGGCGTGAACAGCTTGCCATCGAACTCGAGGTCGGGGGTGACGAAGTTCAGGCGCTCGGGCGACACGCTGGCGGTGCCGGTGCCGTCGGCGACGTTGGTGACGATCTTCATGCCCATCCACACGCCCGCCAGACGCGACATCTGGTAGCCGTGCAGGCCGTAGTCGAGGATCTCCTGCACGTTGCCCGGGTACAGCGAGGGGATGCCGACGTGGAACAGCATGGGCTCGGACTGCGAGCACAGCGAGGAGCTCTTGCAGCTCGGGTCGTCGCCCGCGATCGCGAGCACGCCGCCGTTCTTGGCGATGCCGGTGTAGTTGGCGTGCTTGAGCGCGTCACCGGAGCGGTCCACGCCCGGCGCCTTGCCGTACCACATGCCGGTGACGCCGTCGAACTTCTGCTTGCCGACGGTGTGCAGCATCTGCGTGCCCCACACCGCGGTGGCGGCGAGATCCTCGTTGATGCCGTCCACGAAGTGGATGTGGTTCTGCACCAGCAGCTTCTGCTGCTTGATCAGCGCGGCGTCGAGCATGCCGACGGGAGAGCCGCGGTAGCCGGAGACGAACATGCCCGTCTTGAGCCCGCGACGGGCGTCGGTGCGCACCTGATCGAGGGTCAGACGGACGATCGCGTCGATGCCGCCGAGGTGGATGTCTCCTTCTTCCTGGGTGAACGTGTTGGAGATTTGCTTGCCGGATGACATGAGTGTCCTTCCCCTTTTATCAGCCCGTCTCCGGGCGTTTTGTCCGTCTCGTCCCCCACGCGCCGGGCGGCATGGCGGAACGATCTGGGGCGCAGATTAGGGGGAGCGGCCATACGGCAATATCCACTTCGTGCACAACCGCTATCCGCTTTGTGCAGCCGGGACCACCCTGCAGAGAGTGGATACTGATGTTGCAAGAACTGGATATTTCGCGCCTTTTGACCTCCCTACGATGCGAACTCCGCGCATCAGACAACACAGGAGACTCTGGCGATGATCACCACGGAATATCTGGACTCACTCATCGAAAAGGACAAGGAAAAGGGCCTTTTCCGCTGCAAGCGTGAGATGTTCACCAACAGGGAGCTGTTCGACCTCGAGATGGAACACATCTTCGAGGGCAACTGGATCTACCTCGCCCACGAGAGCCAGCTGCCGAAGATCAACGACTACTACACGACCAAGATCGGTCGTCAGCCAGTGTTCATCACCCGCAACAAGGACAACCAGCTCAACTGTTTCATCAACGCCTGCGCCCACCGCGGCGCCACGCTGGCACGCTTCAAGCACGGCAACAAGGCCACCTACACCTGCCCGTTCCACGGCTGGACCTTCAACAACTCGGGCAAGCTGCTGAAGATCAAGGACCCGTCCGAGACCGGCTACCCCGAGAGCTTCAACTGCGAGGGCTCGCACGATCTCAAGAAGATCGCGCGCTTCGAGTCCTACCGCGGCTTCCTGTTCGGCAGCCTGAAGGCCGACGTGCAGCCGCTGGAAGACTTCCTCGGCGAGTCGAAGAAGATCATCGACATGGTCGTCGACCAGTCGCCCGAGGGCCTGGAAGTGCTGCGCGGCTCCTCGACCTACGTCTATGAAGGCAACTGGAAGCTGCAGGCCGAGAACGGCGCCGACGGCTACCACGTCACCGCCACGCACTGGAACTACGCCGCCACCCAGGCGCAGCGCAAGAGCCGCGACGCCGGCGACGACATCAAGGCCATGAGCGCCGGCGGCTGGGCCAAGAAGGGCGGCGGCTCGTACTCGTTCGAGAACGGCCACCTGCTGCTGTGGACGCGCTGGGACAACCCCGAAGACCGTCCGCTGATGGAACAGCGCGACCGTCTGGTCAAGGAATTCGGCGAAGCCAAGGCCGATTGGATGATCGGCAATTCGCGCAACCTGTGCCTGTACCCGAACGTGTACCTGATGGACCAGTTCAGCTCGCAGATCCGCGTGTTCCGCCCGCTCGACGTCAACCGCACCGAAGTCACCATCTACTGCATCGCGCCCAAGGGCGAGTCGGCCGAGGCGCGTGCCCGCCGCATCCGCCAGTACGAGGACTTCTTCAACGCCTCGGGCATGGCCACGCCGGACGACCTCGAAGAATTCCGCGCCTGCCAGGAAGGCTTCATGGGCCGTGCGCTGGAGTGGAACGACATGTCGCGCGGCGCCACGCACTGGGTCGAAGGCCCGGACGAAGAAGCGGACAAGATCGACCTCAAGCCCATCCTGTCGGGCGTGAAGACCGAGGACGAGGGCCTCTACGTCGCCCAGCACACCTACTGGCTTGAAGAGATTCGCAAGGCTGCCGCGGCCAAGAACGCATAACCGGAGACCCAAGAGATGAGCCTTTCCTACGAGAACCTGTGCGCCTTCCTGTACCGCGAAGCCCGTCACCTCGACGACCGCGAGTGGGACGAGTGGCTGGCGATGTACGACGAGAACTGCACCTTCTGGATGCCCGCCTGGGACGATGACGGCGAGCTGACCGAGGACCCGCAGACCGAGATCTCGCTGATCTGGTACGGCCGCCGCGCCGGCCTGGAAGACCGCGTGTTCCGCATCCGCACCGAGCGCTCGAGCGCGACCATCCCCGACACCCGCACGAACCACCACATCAGCAACGTCGAGGTGGTCGAGCAGAACGACAAGACGGTCAAGCTGCGCTTCAACTGGCACACCATGAGCGTGCGCTACAACCACACCGACCACTTCTGCGGCACCAGCTTCTACACCCTGGACGTGTCCGGTGCGAGCCCGCTGATCAAGGAAAAGAAGGTCGTCCTGAAGACCGACTACATCCGCCACGTCATCGACGTTTACCACGTCTGACAACGAGGGCGGGGCACCGCGCGCCGGCAACGGCGCGGGCGACCCCGCCCCAACCGGGAGAGACAACCATGACATTCAAGATCGCGCTGAACTTCGAGGACGGCGTCACCCGCTTCATCGACTGCAACGCCACCGAGACCGTGGCCGACGCGGCCTACCGCCAGGGCGTGAACGTGCCCATCGATTGCCGCGACGGTGCCTGTGGCGCCTGCAAGTGCAAGGCCGAGTCGGGCAAGTACGAGCTCGGCTTCTACATCGACGACGCCATGAGCGCGGAAGAGGCCAAGCTCGGCTACGTCCTCACCTGCCAGATGCACCCCAAGAGCGACTGCGTCGTGAACGTGCCCGCCTCGTCCGAGGTGTGCAAGATCAAGCACGCCACCCTCACCGCCACCGTGGCCGAGGTGCGCCAGCTCTCGCCGAGCACGCTCTCGCTCGTGCTGCAGGGCGAAGGCATCGGCAAGCTCGCCTTCCTGCCCGGCCAGTACGCCAACCTCACCGTGCCCGGCACCGAGCAGACGCGCGCCTACTCGTTCAGCTCCATGCCCACCGACAGCCAGGTGAGCTTCCTCATCCGCAACGTGCCCAACGGCCTGATGAGCGGCTACCTCACCGGCGCAGCCAAGGCCGGCGACACCATCAAGCTCGCCGGCCCGATCGGCAGCTTCTACCTGCGCGACGTCGCCCGCCCGGTGCTGATGCTCGCCGGCGGCACCGGTCTCGCGCCCTTCCTCGCCATGCTCGACAAGCTCGTCGCGGCCGGTGGAAGCGCGCACCCGGTGCACCTGATCTACGGCGTGAACACCGATGCCGACGTGGTCGAGCTCCAGCGCCTGGACGCCTTCAAGGCCGCACTGCCCAACTTCACCTACGACGTCTGCGTGGTGGCCGACGACAGCAGCTGGCCGAAGAAGGGCTATGTCACCGCCCACATCGAGCCCGCCCACCTCAACGAAGGCAACGTGGACATCTACCTGTGCGGCCCCCCGCCCATGGTCGAGGCCGTCGCCCACGACCTGCGCGAGCGCAAGGTCGAACCGAACAGCTTCCATTACGAGAAGTTCGCCGCCAGCGTCTGAGCGCTGCCCATCCCGTCAGGAGCGACAATGGCAAACCGTTTCAAGAAGAAAGTGGCCGTCATCACCGGCGCCGCGCAGGGCATCGGCAAGCGCGTCGCCGAGAAGATGGCCAAGGAGAAGGGCACCCTGGTGCTGGTCGACCGCTCCGAGCTCGTGCATGAGGTGGCCAAGGAGCTGTCCGGCAAGGTCGACGTCCTCAGCCTCACCGCCGACCTGGAGAAGTTCGCCGACTGCAAGCGGGTCATGGAGGCCGCGGTCGAGAAGTTCGGCCGCATCGACATCCTGATCAACAACGTCGGCGGCACGATCTGGACCAAGCCCTTCGAGCACTACGAGGAGGACGAGATCGAGGCCGAGGTGCGGCGCTCGCTCTTCCCCACGCTGTGGTGCTGCCGCGCCGCCCTGCCCTACATGCAGGAACAGGGCAAGGGTGCGATCGTGAACGTGTCCTCGATCGCCACCCGCGGCGTCAACCGCGTGCCCTACGGCGCGGCCAAGGGCGGCGTCAATGCGCTCACCGCCTGCCTGGCGTTCGAGAACGCCGAGCGCGGCATCCGCGTCAATGCCACCGCGCCCGGCGCCACCGAGGCCCCGCCGCGTCTGATCCCGCGCAACACCAAGGAACAGAGCGAGCAGGAGAAGCTCTGGTACAAGCAGATCTACACCCAGTCGATCGACAGCAGCCTGATGAAGCGCTACGGCACGCTCGACGAGCAGGCCGACCCGATCCTGTTCCTCGCCTCCGACGACGCCGCCTACATCACCGGCACCATCGTGCCGGTGGGCGGTGGCGACCTGGGCTGATTTTCCCGCGTCCTCTCCCTCCCCTCGGACGCCTCGGCCGCGCTGCAGCGATGCAGCGCGGCTTTTTTTCGTCCCCCTGTCTTGCGGCCTCAGAATTAAAAAACTTTATCCATAGAACCATAGACAGCGCTTTTGCTTCCCAATAAAATCGAGATTCTTAAGTTTCTCGAAGAATGGCCGATCAAGAAGCCGACTTCGTCCGACAGAGAGCGAGACAGCCTGCACGCCAGGCGGAGAGGAGAAGCGCATGAGCAAGGAACGCCGGTTTCAGACGCACGTGAGCAAACCCGAATGGAGGACCGCGTGATGCCCATCCGCTTCCTCAACGGCCAGAGCAATGTCTTCGCCGCCGCCAACCCCTTCGAGGTCTCCGAGTACGTGCGCGCCAACGTGGGTTCGCACAGCCTGCGCCTGCCGCGCGCCAGCGACGCCAGCGCCTCGCTCAGCCACCGCCGCGCCGGCACGCTGGATCTTTGCCGTCTCAGCTACGGCGCGCAGGCCCGCGTGCTGTCCGAGAGCCTCGGCGACATCTACCACGCCCAGTTCATCCTGCAAGGCTATTGCAGCTACACGCTCGCCAACCGCACGCTCGACCTGCCCGCCGGCCACGTGCTGGTGCTCAACCCGGACGAGCCGGTGGACCTCACCTACTCGGACAACTGCGAGAAGTTCATCGTCCGCATCCCCTCGGCGATGCTCGACGACGCCTGCACCGAGCACCGCTGGTTCAAGCCCAACGAGCGCATCAAGTTCAGCCCCGAGCCGCAGCGTTTCGAGGACATCGACAGCCTGCTGCTGCTGTTGCGCCTGCTCTGCGAGGAGGCCGAATCCGAGCTGGCGACGCCGCAGATGCTGCAGCACTACTGTCGCGTGGTCACCACCAAGCTGATGGTGATGCTCAAGCACAACGTCAGCATGGTCGCCCCCACCCGGCACGCGCCCAGCTTCGAGCGCCTGGTGAACTACATCGAGCGCAACATCAAGCTCGATCTCAGCGCCGAGGATCTCGCCCACTACGCCGGGCTGAGCCTGCGCTCGCTCTACCTGCTGTTCGAGAAGAACGTGAAGACGACGCCGAAGAACTTCGTGCGCCAGAAGAAGCTCGAGAAGGTGCATTCGATCCTGAGCGACCCGGGCCAGGCCTGTCCGAACGTCACCGCGGTCGCGCTCGAGTACGGCTTCTCGCACCTGGGCCGCTTCTCCGAACTTTACAAATCCACCTACGGCGTGCTGCCCTCGCAGTCGATCCGCTGCCGCCAGCCCCAGGCCGGGCGCTGAACAGCGACCGGCGCCCGCAGCCGGGCGCCGCATCTTCCGTACCCCACCCTGCCCCGCCCTCCTCCGGGCGGGGCAGGGTCACGACCCCACCTGGAGAAATGCGCCATGGAACGCATCGCGATCAATCCCCCCGAGCTCTTCAGCGGCAAGGCCTTCAGCCAGACCTTCTCGATCAGCACGCCGCAACGGCTGATCTTCGTGTCCGGCCAGGTCGACTGCGACCGCGAGGGCAAGGTGCGCAACCCCGACGACCTCGAGGCGCAACTGAAAGGCACGCTCGACAACCTCGAGATCGCACTGCGCGCGCAAGGCGCGAGCATGCGCGACCTGGTGCAGGTGACGATCTACGTCGTCGGGCTGCGCCCCGAGGACACCACGCGCATCCGCGAGATCCGCTCCGCCTACTTCGACGCCGAGCGCCCGCCGGCGGTCACCCTGCTCGGCATCGAGCGCCTCGCCTTCCCCGGGCTGCGCGTCGAGATCGACATCATCGCGGCGCAGTGACGCAAAGGCCCGGCGCGCCGCGCTCCGGCGCCGCCGGGCAGGCAGGGCACGCGCGTGCCGTCGGCGCGCGATCAGCCCTTGCGCGGCGGATTCAGGAAGCCGCGCATCAGGCGGGTGAGGCGCGGCATCACCACCCAGGTCATCGTCACCACGATCAGCGCAGTGAGCACCGCGGTGCGCGGCAGGAAGGGCAGCGGCTGGATCCACGGCAGCACGAACCACAGGAAGAAGGACACGGTGGGGAAGATCCCCAGCCAGGTCACCACCGCCATGCGCACGCGCGGCGGATGCATCGTCGCGGGCACCACCGCGGGCTCGAACCAGGCTTCGAGCCCGCTCAGCTTGCGGAATTCAGGCTCGCCCTCGGCCACCGCCTTCATGCGCTCGAGCAGCTCGTGTCGTGCCTCGCTCATGTCCCAGGCCTGCAACTCGGCCTCCGAGGCGAAGCGGATCACGAGCTGATACTCCTCGCCCGCCGCCTCGGGCGGAATCAGATCGCCGCCCAGAAAACCCTTGTGCTCGCGCATCTTGGCGAGCATTTCACGCAGCATCACTTCGTACTCGGCCTCATGCCCCGGGCGCGCGCGGCGGCGGGCGATGCGGGTGATGCGGGCGGGAGCGGCGGCAGGTGCATTCATCGAGGACTCTCCTGTTCTGACGGGGCGGTGAAGCCGGATTGCGCATCACCGCGGGTAGAGCTCTACTCTAACGCATAATTCTCGAGATTTTTATAAATAATCGTGATTAATATTTTGCATGGTCACGATCGGCCGCTCCGCGCACACGGCAGACGAAAAACCCCGGCCACCAGGACGGTGTGCCGGGGTTGTGCGCGCAGCTCCGGGAAAGGCCCCGCCGCCTCTTACAGCGGCATGATCAGCTTGAGGATGAACTTGTCGCCCTCGAAGCGGTTCTCCGCGCCCGTTTCACGGTTCCACTGGCCAGTGAAATGCACGCCGCCCTTGGTCGTGTAGCTGACGGTGGGGCCGATGGCGAAGACCTCACCCTTGCGTCCGTCCGACCACGGTCCAAGCGCGGACGAGATCGTCTGTCCATTGAGCTTGTCATTGCCCGTCTGCTTCAGGTAGTAACCGGACAGCCCCACGCCCCACGGCCCGAATCGCTTGCCGACGAGATAGTCGAAGTGGAACTCGTCACCCGACTCATACTTCATCTTGGGCGCGCCGAGGGCGGGACGGAAATCACTGTTCGACGTCTTGATGTTGTACATGATCTTGGACGACACCTCCCAGCCGGTGTCTCCCATGTAGCTGAACGCGAACAGCGGCTCGAAGCTCCAGTAGTTGGCGCCGATGCTCTGGCGCGGCTCACCCGATTTGTAGGCTCCCACCGGCAGATTGATGTCGAGCCCGATCGCCCAGTGCCAGTTCTTGGAATGCCAGGAGACGATGAAGGGGTCGATGGTGATGTCGCCAAGACCGAACTTGGACTCCGAGCCCGCACCCAGCGCCACGTCCTGATGCACCAGCGGCACGATCACGTGCCAACCCCAGTTGCCACCCAGGATCTTGTACTCGCTGGTGTGCACGAAGCGGAAGGCGTTGAACCAGGCATCGACGCCGGCGCCCGCGACCTTGTTGCCGCCACCGTCGACCAGATCCCCGCTGTAATAGCCGAAGTAGTTGATGAAATAGTTCCCCGGCGGCGGCACCGCGCCGGCCAGCCAGGTCTCGGCCCCGTTCGGATACTGGTCACCGCCTTCCTTGGCGTGGGCGCCGCCGATCGCGAGCGCACCGAGCGCGACCGCAGCCGCAATCTTGCTGATGTTCATCCCTTGAATTCCTCCTTGATTGGTCTTGCGACGAGTGTGTTGCTCCTGGACCGGCGCCCTCTGCGGAGCGCTCGGTGAATCTCATTCTCGCGGGTGCACGACCGTCAGCGCCCGAGGTCCTTCGCCGACACCCCGCCGATGCCCCAGTTGGTCTTGGGCACCTCGCGGATGACGACGCGCACGCTCTCGATCGGAGCGCCGACGGCCTCGACGATCGCCTGGGTCACCTTCTGGATCACTGCGCGCTTCTGGTCTTCGGTACGGCCTTCCATCATGGTGATTTCTGCCAGCGGCATGGTCTCTTCCTCCGGTTGTCGAACTATTGCGAGCCGGCGCCCCCGGCGTCCGGCCCGCGGAAAACGACCGGTGCGGCCCGCGCCGCACCGGCGGCGACTCACACCGCCAGGCCGCGCGCCTTGGCGAGGTTGAGCGCGGTGTCCTCGATCATGTCTTCCTGGCCGCCGACCATGCCGCGCTTGCCCATCTCGACCAGGATCTCGCGCGCCGGCACGCCGTACTTCTTCTCGGCGCGCTTGGCGAACAGCAGGAAGGAGCCGTACACCCCGGCGTAGCCGAGCGTGAGCGCATCGCGGTCGATGCGGATCGGGAAGTCCATGATCGGCACCACCAGGTCTTCGGCCACGTCCTGGATCTTGAACACATCCACGCCGGTCTCGATGCCCATCAGGTCGCACACCGCGATGAAGACCTCCAGCGGGGTGTTGCCCGCGCCGGCACCCAGGCCCGCGGCGGCCGCGTCGATGCGGGTGGCACCCACTTCCAGCGCGGCCAGGCTGTTGGCCACGCCCATGGCGAGGTTGTGGTGGCCGTGGAAGCCGAGTTCGGTCTCGGGCTTGAGCGCGTCACGCACCGCGGACAGGCGTGCCTTCACCGTGTCGGGCAGCAGGTGGCCGGCCGAGTCGGTGACGTAGATGCAGTTGGCGCCGTAGCTCTCCATCAGCCTGGCCTGCGTGACCAGGCCTTCGGGGCTGTTCATGTGCGCCATCATCAGGAAGCCGACGGTGTCCATGCCCAGCTTGCGCGCCATGCCGATGTGCTGCTCGGAGACGTCGGCCTCGGTGCAGTGGGTGGCGACGCGGATGGTGGACACGCCGAGCTCGTGCGCCATCTTGAGGTGATCGACGGTGCCGATGCCCGGCAGCAGCAGCGCCGAGACCTTGGCCTGCTTCATCAGCGGGATCACGGTGCCGAGGTATTCCTCGTCGCTGTGCGCCGGGAAGCCGTAATTGACCGAGCTGCCACCGAGGCCGTCGCCGTGGGTGACCTCGATCAGCGGTACGCCCGCCGCATCGAGCCCGGTGGCGATCGATTTCATCTGCTCGAGCGTCATCAGGTGGCGCTTGGGGTGCATGCCGTCCCGCAGGGTCATGTCGTGGACGGTGATCTTCTTGCCGCGAAGTTCCATGTTCATCTCCTTGTGCCGGGGCGCTCAGGCCACCATCGTGGCGCGGTTGGATTCGAGCTGCAGACGCCCGGCGAGGATCTCCTCGGCGAACATCTCGGCGGTGCGCGCGCCGGCCGCAGTCATGATGTCGAGGTTGCCGGCGTACTTGGGCAGGTAGTCGCCCAGGCCTTCGACTTCCAGGAAGACGGAGACGCGGTTGCCGTCGAACACCGGGCCATTGACCAGGCGGTAGCCGGGCACGTACTTCTGCACTTCCTGGATCATGGCGTGGATCGAGGCGGTGATCTTCTCGCGGTCGGGTTCGGTTTCGGTGAGGCAATGCACCGTGTCGCGCATGATCAGCGGCGGTTCGGCCGGATTCAGGATGATGATGGCCTTGCCCTTCCTGGCGCCGCCCACCTTCTCGACCGCGCCGGCAGTGGTGCGGGTGAATTCGTCGATGTTCTTGCGCGTGCCGGGCCCGGCACTCTTGGAGGACACGGTGGCGACGATCTCGCCGTAGGCCACCGGCTGCACGCGCGACACCGCCGCGACCATCGGGATCGTGGCCTGGCCACCGCAGGTGACCATGTTCACGTTCATCTCACCCTTGCCGACGTGCTCGACGAGGTTCACCGGCGGCACGCAGAAGGGGCCGATCGCGGCCGGGGTGAGGTCGATCATCAGCACGCCGAGCTCGTTGAGCTTGCGGCTGTTCTCGGCATGCACATAGGCCGAGGTGGCGTCGAAGGCGATCTGCACGCCGTCGGCCTTCACATGCGGCAGCAGCCCGTCGACGCCGTCGGCGGTGGTCTTGAGGCCGAGCTCGCGCGCGCGCGCGAGGCCTTCGGAGGTGGCGTCGATGCCCACCATCCACACCGGCTCGAGCACCGGGCTACGCTTGAGCTTGTAGAGCAGGTCGGTGCCGATGTTGCCCGGTCCGATCAGCGCACACTTGATCTTGTTCATGCCTGTCTTCCTTTGGGGTTGAGTCGTTTCCAGGAATGCAGGCCGCGCGACGGTCCGGGGAGAGGGGAGAGAGACGGACCGCCGCACGACTGCAACCGGGAGATGCCCGCAGTGCGGACGAAAAAAAGAACTCGCCGCTCAGGGCTCGACGTCGTCGGCGCCGATCGCGAGCAGCCCTGCGCGTGCGCAGATGCCATCCTGGTCCTCGGAGGCACCCGAGACGCCGATGCCGCCGACCAGCTCGCCGCCGACGCGGATCGGCAGGCCGCCGCCGAACACGACCAGCCGCGGCTGTGCCGAGAAGCCCAGCTTCATGCCCTCGTTGCCGGCGCACACGTCCATCCACTTCCCGGTCGGGAAGCCGAAGCCGCCGGCGGTGTAGGCCTTGTCGATGGCGATCGCGATCGACTGCGGGAAGGCGCCGGGCATGCGCAGGAAAGCGACGAGGTTGCCGGAGGCGTCGGCAACACCGACGTTGATCCGCACCCCGAGCGCCTCGGCCTTCTCGACCGCGGCGGCGACGGCGGCATGTGCCGCCTCCCAGCTGATGGTGGCCTGAGGAACAGCGACTTTCATCGGGTGAGCTCCTGTGGTTCAGGTTTGATTTGTAATGTTTTTGAAGATAGGCCAGGGCAATGTCGACGTCAAGGATTTTTCTCGAGATTTATAGAAGAAGCTAATTCCATCCCGCTCGGATAGAATCGGGAACCGGGGTGTTTCCAACATTTTCGCAATCATGAACGAAGCCGTTCCGCAAAGAACACCGGAGGCCGTCGAGCCCAAGACCCTCGTCGAGGGGGCCTACCAGCGCCTGCGCCGGGACATCATCGAGGGCGTTCACCCGCCCGGCGAGAAACTTCGCGTCGAACATCTCAAGGACCGCTACGAGGTCGGCGCCGGCACCCTGCGCGAGGCCCTCCTCCTGCTCGTCACCGACGCCCTGGTGGTCGCCCAGGGACAACGCGGCTTCCGCGTCTCGCCGATTTCCATCGAGGACTTCGAGGACATCACCCGCACCCGCCTGCTGCTCGAGACCGAAGCCCTGCGCCAGTCGCTGCAGCTCGGCGGCGAGGACTGGGAGGCCTCCGTGGTCGCGGCTTTCCACCGCCTCTCTCGCGCCGAGCAAAAGCTCGGCGACCACGACTCGCTGGCCGCCGAGGAGTGGGAGCGGCGCAACCGCGCCTTCCACGAGGCACTGATTGCCGCGTCGCCCTCGCGCTGGATCCGTCATTTCCAGCACATCCTCTACCAGCAGTCCGAGCGCTACCGGCGCCTGAGCCTGTTCAGCCATCCGATCCCGCGCGACATCCACGCCGAGCACCAGGCCTTGTTCAACGCCAGCCTGGCACGCGACACCACGCGCGCGACCTCCATCCTCACCGAGCACGTGCTGCGCACGCTCGACGCGGTAAAGCTGCTTCCGGCGGAGTTCTTCGCCGGCAAGCACAAGTCCTGAGTTCGCCGGACGCACGCCCCGTTCAACCTGCCTGCGCGCCCACCGGCGCCCCTGCCCGATCGGCAGGGAGCGCCGGCGCGGCCGCGGTCAGGACACCACGCTCAGGAAGCGCTCGTTGAGCTTGCGGTCGTGATAGAAGATCCCGGCGCCCACCTCGTCCCAGGTCCACGTGATGGTCTTGTAGTCGGGGTAGGTGTCGTAGCCGCCGCAGAAGGTCTCGAAGCGGTTGCCCGAGGGGTCGAAGGCATAGATCGTGGTGCCGCGGGTGATGCCGTGGCGGGTCGGGCCGATGTCGATCGAGATGCGGTTCATCGACATGATGTCGGCCGCGCGCAGCACCTTCTCCCAGCTGTCGAGCTTGAACGAGATGTGGTGCAGCTTGCCCGGCTCGGGGTGGCGCACGAAGGCGATGTCGTGGGCCTTGGTCGAGCACGACAGCCAGATCGCCAGGTCCGTCTTGCCGTCTTCCATCACCACGTGCTCGACGAGGTAGAAGCCGAGCACCTTCTCGAAGATCTCCTGCACCTTCTCGATGTCCGGCCCGTACAGCAGGCAGTGGTCCATGCGCGAGGGCGCGATGCCACGCTCGGCATCCGGGATCCACGGGTCCGGGTTCACATAGGACTGGCCGTTGCCGATGTCGGTCTTCTCGGCATAGAGCTCGATCAGGTGGCCCGACGGCACCTCGAAGCGCACGCGCTCGCCGGTCTCGAGCATCTCGCCGGCGGGTATGCGCTCGGTCTTCAGGCCGAAGGCCTGCAGGTCGGCGTCGAGCTTGTCGAGCGTCGCCTTGTCGGCGACCTTGAAGGCGAAGAAGTCCACGCCGGCGCTCTCGGCCTCGCGGATCAGTACGCTGTTGTGCTCGCGCTCGTCCCAGGCCTTGAAGTAGACGCGGCCCTGGCCGTCGCGGCCGGTTTCGACCAGGCCGAGGGTGTTCTTGTAGAAGTTGATGCCTTCCTCGAGGTCGAGGACACGCAGGGAGATGTGTCCCGGACGAAGTACGCCTGTCATTGCCATGTTGTCTGCTCCTCTCTTGATATGCCCGGGACGGCACGCCCGCCCGGGTCGGTTTGCTCGATCTTCATCCGTCGTTCGACGGATCCTGCCGTGGCCCGTGCCGCCCTGCGGGCGCGCGCCACGAAGCCTTCAAGTACCGCCTTCAGCCCGCCCTGCCGCCGGCCAGGCTCGGCGCTCGCCCTCCTCGCAGAGGAAGTCGCCGACCAGACGCACGAAGCGCGTGGAGTGCTCGATCTGCGTCCAGTGCCCGCAGCGGCCGAACACGTGAAGTTGTGCGCGCTCGATCCAGCGTAGCAGGGTCTCCGAGGTCTGCAGCGGAATCACCTGGTCGTCGCGGCCATGGATGATCAGGGTCTCGTGCGGCAGCGCGCGGATGTCCTCCTCGCGACTGGCGAGCGCATCGACCCAGCGCTGGCGCGGCGCGGGGAACATGCTCGCGAAGGACTCCTGGAAGCCCGGGCGGACGCTGGCGCGGTAGCGCAGTTCGGCGAGCTCGTCGTTCACCAGGCTGCGGTCCCAGGCGAAGCAGTCCATGATCCGGCGCATGTTCTCGAACGAGGGTGTGTAGCCCCACACCGCGTCCAGCCCCGGCGTGATCGGAAAGTGCACGCCCACGCTGCCCATCAGCACCAGCCGGCGCACGCGCTGCGGGTGGCGGATCGCCAGCGCCAACGCGAGCGCGCCGCCGAAGGAGTTGCCCACCACGTCTGCCCGCTCCAGCCCGAGCGCATCCATCAGCCCGAGCGCCTGCGCGACCCAGGTGTCGATGTCGTAGCGCAGGTCGGCACGCCGCTCGGTGAAGCCGAAGCCCGCCATGTCGGGCGCGATCACCCGCATGCGCTGCGCGAGCGGCGCCAGCACCAGGCGCCAGTTGGCCCAGGCGGAGACGCCGGGACCCGAGCCGTGGATGAAGAGCGCGGGAAAGCCCTCGCCGAGGTCGTGGTAGTTGGTCAGGATGCCGGCCGCGTGGATGCTGCGGCCGATCTCCGGATCGTCCGCAGCGGTCGCTGGCGCCGCCGGTTGCGCGCTGGACATGATGCTCATCCGTCCGTCCTCGCCCGTCTCAGATCTTCTTGAACAGCGGGCTGCGTACCTGCTGCACGTCCGCCGCGGAGAAGAACTTCTCCATGTAGATGTCGCGCTCGAACAGGCGTCCCTGCATCAGCGCGGTGATGCAGGCGTCGATCATCAGCGGCGGGCCGCACAGGTAGGCCTTGTGGCCGCGGAAGTCGTTGTCGAAGTGTGCCGTCGCCGCCTCGTGCACATAGCCGCGGAAGCCTTCCCAGCCCGAATCCGCGGGCTCGTCGGACAGCGCCGGCACGTAGGTGAAGTTGGAGTGCTTCGCCGCGAGGGCGAGGAATTCGTCGTGGTAGTAGAGCTCGGCGCGGTTGCGCTGGCCGTACACCAGGGTCATCTGCCGTGTGTCGCCGGCCTCGAGCAGGTCGAGGATCATCGAGCGCGGGCTCGACAGACCCGAGCCCCCGGCCATGAACAGCAGCGCCTCGGGCGCCGACTTGCGCACGAAGAAGCGTCCGTAGGGACCGGACAGGCGCACGCGCTCACCGACCTGAAGCTGCTCGTGGACCCAGGTCGTGCCGCGGCCGCCGGGCACGATGCGGATGTTGAGCTCGACCTCGCGGCCGGTGGACGGCGGGTTGGCGAGCGAGAAGGCGCGGCTGTATTCCCCGCCCTCGAGGAAGAAGTTGATGTACTGGCCGGCCTGGAAATGCATCGGCTCGTCGGTCTCGATGAAGACCGCCTTGATCGTCGGCGTCAGCGCCTCGATCCGCGTCACGGTGCCGGGGAAGTCGCGCACCGGGATCGACTCGGCGTCGGGATCTTCTTCGATCTCGGCCTCGATGGTCACGTCGGACTCGAGGCGGGCGCAACAGGCCAGCGTCTTGCCCTCGTCGCGCTCGAAGTCCATCAGCGCGAAGCTGGAGGCCTCGCCGTGGTCGATCTCGCCGTCGAGCACCTGCACCTTGCAGGTGGCGCACAGGCCGTGGCAGCAGGCGTGGGGCAGCCAGATCCCCGCGCGCAGGGCGGCGTCGAGGATGGTCTGGCCCTCCTCCACCTCGATCGTCTGGCCGATCGGTTCAATCGTCAGTTCGTAGCTCATGGTGCGCTTCCGTTCTTGTGCGTTCTCTGGCGGGGTGCGCGGGGTGCGGCGCGCGCCGCACCCCGTGGGGGGCGATCAGCTGCAGGAGCCCTTGATGCCGGTGAGGCCGGGCGTGCGGAAGCGGATCACGTCCTTGTGCCTGAGCCCGTTCTCGGCCAGCGACTTGTCGAAGTCGGGCGCGAACGGCTTGCCCGACTTGAACCACTCGGCCTTCGCCCAGTCGATCTGCGCGTAGTCGGGGTGGTAGCCGAAGGCGGCCTGCATCGGCCCGGCGACGACGTCGCCGAAGCGCATGGTCGGCGGGAAGGGGAAGGCGAAGGGCGCGCAGAACAGCAGGTGGTCTTCCCAGCCGATGTACAGCAGCTGGGCGCCGTGGAACTTGTCCTGGGTGTCGGCGGCGGGGAAATCGTAGGCCTTGAGGGCGGCAACGCTCATGTCTTGTCTCCTGGTGTCTTGTCGAAGGCCGCGGGCCGGAGCCGGCCCGCGGCACCGCTGGCTCAGATGTTCTTCGTGGCCTGGCCGCGCCACTCGGCGAAGTTCTTCTTGTCCTCGGACACGTCGAAGTCGAGGTTGTCGCGACCGTGCTCGAGCTTGTAGTACTCCAGCACCGCGGCGAGCGGATCGAAGCCCTCCACCGTCGGGTCGGTGCCCTCGGGGAAGCAGTTGCCCTGGTAGATCTGGTGCACCGGCAGCCAGGCCTGGACGTACTTCTCCGGCTCGTGCTCGAAGATCTCCTTGCAGTGGTCGGAGCAGAAGTGGTACTTGTCGCCCTTGTAATCGACCTCGCGGTAGCAGATCTTGGTCGCGTCGCCCGGCTCGGTGAAGATCATCGGGATCTGGCAGGTCTGGCACAGCATGGGCAGCGTCTTGTTGTAGAAACGGTTGCCCTTGGCGGCCTGCTCGCGCCAGAACTCGTAGCGCGGACGGTAGTGCTTGTCGAAGCTCGCCGGATACTTCGCCGCCAGCCACGCCATCTCGTCCTCGTCCGGCATCCAGGTGTGGAAGTTGGCGGCCGCGGCGTAGTTGTAGAAGGTGCTCCAGGCCTGGTGCGACAGGTGATCCTTCTCCAGGGCGATCTGCTCGGCGCATTTGGGCATCTTGATGCCGTAGCGCGCGAGATCCTTGAACAGCGCGCCGCCGTTCTCCTCGAAATACACCTCCCAGGCCTCCTTCCAGCTCATCGTGCGCTTGGGCAGCATGTAGTCCATCATCATCGCGACCAGCGTCAGCACGCGGTAGCCGCGCCAGGTCCACTTGTCGATCCAGCGCTGCACGATCGGAACGTTGGCCGGGTCTTGCTCGAGGATGAACTTGATCACCTCCAGGCCCAGCGTCATGTGGCGCGCCTCGTCGGACTGCGCCGAGAAGCCGAAGGTCATCGTGCCCATGTCGCCGTTGTAGGCCGCGCCCGAGACGAAGGGCACGAACAGCAGGTTGGTGAGCACGTACTCGAACGAGAAGCCGATCGAGACCATGAACTCGAAGGGGCCGGCGGTGATCGCGTCGTCGAAGAAGCTCTTGGGCACCGACAGGAACCACACGCGGTCGTGCGCCTGGTGGAAGTCGTGCATGCCGTTGTAGTACTTGTTGTAGTTCGAGATCGAGTGCACCTGCGTCTGCGCATGGCGGATCTCGTCGAGCGACTGCATCAGGCAGGCGACGCGCGGCCCCGGGCCCGGGAAGGCGCGGCCGGCGTGGGCGAAGCCGCGGTGGGCGACGTACTCGAGCGGGCTGATGCCGCTGATGAAGAGCTTGATGGTGTTGATGTAGCGCGCGTCGGTGACGTTGAGGTGGCCGTTGTTCTGATTGAAGGCGTCGATGATCGCGTACAGCTTGCGCTCCTTCTCGGCCTGGTACTTCCAGTACGCGTCCATGGTCAGGCGGAAGGGGTCTTCCCACTTGTCCCAGTCGTGGATCTTGATCCCCTCGTAGGCGATGTAGGGGTAGATGTCTTCCATCTTCTGGTAGGACGGGGTCCAGTCCAGGCCCCGCGTCATCACGGCATAGCGCTCTTTCAGGCCGAGCTTCTTCTTGGCGACTTGCATGTCCATTTTCGTGTCTCCTCGGGGTCTCAGGATTTCCAGAACAGGGTGATTTCGTCGTCGGTCTGATCGAGGTTGCCCGACATGGTGATCATGTTGACCTGCAGCTCCTGCAGGTCGTAGTCGCGGCCGATGAGCTCCTCGATGGTCTCGCGACGCACGACGAGGCGGCCGTCGGCGTTGATCTTCACCATCGCCGGCTGCTCATCCACGACGGCGCCGGGGTTGTCCTGCAGGATCGCCTCGATGATCGGGCGGGTGTCTTCGTTGGTCTGCAATGCGAGAAATACGGTCGACATTGAATGCTCCGCTCAGAGGGCGACGCCGGCCTTGGCCATGCGCGCGTTGAATTGCTGGACGACTTCGCCGAGGACTTCGTCCGAGCGGTCGCCGAGGGCGATGCGCGCGACCGGCAGCAGCGCTGCGGCCGAGCGATCACGCCACTGGCTCAGCCAGCGCGCCATGACTTCCTTGTTCTCGGGCGACTCGGCCGCGGCGATCTTCACCGTGGCGTCGACCCACTTCCGGGTCTCGGTGAACCAGTCGGTCATGAACTGGGTGAGCATCGCCACCGGCGTGCCCCCCTGGGACGACAGCACGTCGTCGATGATGGTTTCGTACACCAGCGGGTAGAGCAGGCCGTCGAGCGCGACGTTCTGCGCCACGAAGAGCTCCACCGGGTCCTTGATCACGAAGGAATCCTCGACGTAGCGGCGCAGGCCCTGCCAGGCGTCATCGTCCATCCAGGCGCGCTTGGCCTCGTCCAGCGACTCGACGTCGCCGAGCAGCAGGCCGACGCGGGTGAGGTACTGGGCGATCCCGAGCTGGTCCATCGCCTGGTAGATGTGCGGCTGCGAGAAGCCCGTGCCGTAGCTGTAGGCACAGACGCTCGCGTTGTTCATGTTCGAGCCCCAGGCCACGTGGCGCAGCGGCAGCAGCAGCTCGAGCACGGTCTTGCGCACCGACTCGGGCAGGGTTGCGGCCAGGCCGCGATTCTCTACGAAGTCGAAGTTGGCCTCGGCGGTGTCCTGCTGCTTGGCGCGCGCCAGGGTGTAGGCGCCGTAGTAGAACTGACGCGGATCCTTGAAGGCGTACCAGTCGGCCATCTTGATCGCGGTGCGCGAGGCATCGTAGATGTCGTGCTCGGGATCCCAGGTCGGGCGGTAATGGAAGTTCGCCGTCTGCTGCATGTCCAGCGTGCCTTCCTGGTAGCGCGACGCGGGCTTGTCCGCGCCGATGCGCCGGGCGATGTTGTCGAACGTCTGCCGCAGCGGCTTGATGGTGACGGTGCGCAAATCGATCTGCATGGAATCTCCTCCTGTGTACTCGTCTGTCGGCGCTCAGCGGAAGCGCTGGTGGGTGGCTTGATGCAGGTTCCAGTTCCAGTCCCCGGACTCGTCCTCGCCCTTCGTTTCCTCCACGCGGGGCTCCAGGAAGACGACGTGGTTCGACTGGCAAAAGGAGTCGTAGGCGTCGGACGGCAGCAACATCTCCGCGAACAGCTCGGGGTCGCCGATGGCGAACTCGAATTCCACGAAACCGTCCGGACGACGCTCGATCAGACGGACGAACTTCCGGTTCAGGTCCACCGCCGGTTCGCTGTTCTTCATGGCCCACACTCCTTCGGATTGATCAACACGGGCTGGCCGCAGGGGACTACCTAACAAGTTCCGTGCCAATTTCAGAAAAATCCGGCTTATGGCCGGATTTAGCCCCTTTCTCGATATTCGCCCTACCGAAGCAAGGATTTCCGGCTTCATCAAATGATCAAACCCAGTGTCTGGTTGATTATTTGATTCAGTCTATTTATTGCTGCGCAGCATTCGCCCTCGCTTGCGCATCCTCCCGCCCCGGGCGGTGATGGACGCCGGACCCGACGCGCGTGGATGAGCGACAAGATCGGCTGGATGATGAAAGGTCCGCTTGATTCCCGCAGCCCATTCCTTTTTCTCGAGATTTTCCACATAATCGTTGGAATTCCTCGCCACCCGAAGCGCAGCCGCGTGAGGTAACCTGTGCGCTTCGCCCGGCCACCACGACGATCCCGGACACCAACCGCCGCAGAGCGGGAGCGAAACCAGCCTGGAGGAGACCCTTGGCCAGCATCCAATACCCGGAGAACGCCGACCTGCGCAGCCTGCTGCGCTTCGCCGCGGAGGACGGCCTCATCTGGCTCGGCGAGCACCGCATGCTGCTGCTGCACGCCGGCGCGATGGCCGAGCTGCGCAAGGAGCTGATCGAATCGGTCGGCCGCGAGCAGGCGCGCCGCATCCTCACCCGCATGGGCTTCGCCTCGGGCATGCGCGACGCCGAACTCGCACGCAAGACGCGCAGCGCAAGCGGCCTGGCCGACGCTTTCGTGATGGGACCGCAGCTGCACATGCTCGAGGGCTGTGCCCGCGTCGAGCCCGTACGGCTGGAGTTCGGCGGTGCGGACAACGGCTTCTACGCCGAATTCCTGTGGGAGAACGCCTGGGAGGCAGAAGCGCACGTGCAGGCCTTCGGCGAGTCCGCCGAGCCGGTGTGCTGGATGATGATCGGCTACGCTTCCGGCTACACCAGCGCCTTCACCGGACGCTTCATCCTCTTCCGCGAGACCGAATGCGCCGCGACCGGGCACGAGCACTGCCGCATCGTCGGCCGGCCGGCCGAGGACTGGCCGGACGCGGACACCCTCCTGCCCTACTTCCAGGCCGACTCGATCGTCGGCCGCCTGCTCGAGCTGCGTGAGGAGATCGAGGCCATGCGCCGCACGATCTCCTGTCCGCGCCGCACCCCCGACCTCATCGGCAGCTCCGCCGCCTTCCTGCACGCCTACGACCTCATCGGTCGCGCCGCGTCCACGAACGTGTCGGTGTTGCTGCTCGGCGAGACCGGCGTCGGCAAGGAGCGCTTCGCCCGTACCCTGCACGAGATGAGCGCGCGCAAGGACGAGGCCTTCGTCGCGGTCAACTGCGCCGCGCTGCCCGACGAGCTGATCGAATCCGAGCTCTTCGGCGTCGAACGCGGCGCCTTCACCGGCGCGCACACCTCGCGCGCGGGCAAGTTCGAACGCGCGCATGGCGGCACCCTCTTCCTCGACGAGGTCGGCGAGCTGCCGCTGCCCGCGCAGGCCAAATTGCTGCGCGCGCTGCAGGAAGGCGAGATCGAGCGCCTCGGCGACGAGCGCACGCGCAAGGTCAACGTCCGCCTCGTCGCCGCGACCAACGTCGACCTGCAGAAGGCGGTCAATGCCGGCACTTTCCGGCGCGACCTGTACTACCGCCTCAACGTCTATCCGGTCACCATCCCGCCGCTGCGCGAGCGCACCGGCGACATTCCCGCACTGGTCGAGGCCATGGTGCGCCGCTTCGAAACCCTGCACGGCAAGCGCATCGCCGGCCTCAGCGACAAGGCGATGCACGCACTCAAGCTGCACGCCTGGCCGGGCAACGTGCGCGAGCTCGAGAACGTGCTCGAGCGCGGCGTGATCCTCGCGCCCCAGAACGGCCAGATCGAGGTCGAGCACCTCTTCATCGGCACGCTCGACGAGCACGCCCGCGAGCACTCGCTCAGCGCCCAGGGCGGGCTCGAAACCGCGCGACGCGCGCAGCAGGATCTCGCCGCGGCTGTACTCGACTCGGGGATGTCGCTCGACGCCTTCGAGCAGCGCCTGCTGCAGCACGCGGTCGAGCGCGCCAACGGCAACCTGTCGGCGGCGGCGCGACTGCTGGGCATGACGCGGCCGCAGCTGAACTACCGCATCAAGAAGCAGGGGGCGTAAGGCGCGAGGAGGGGCGCATGCGGGCCCCTCCCCTAGGACCAACGGAAGCATGCCCGTTGCGGCCGCAGACGGAAAAAAGCCACCGCACGGAAACCGTACGGTGGCTTTTTTGGTGGCGGAGTGGACGGGACTCGAACCCGCGACCCCCGGCGTGACAGGCCGGTATTCTAACCGACTGAACTACCACTCCGCGCTGACCTGCTCCGGCTTTCGCCGGTTGCGACCCGAGCAACATCGGACCGCCTTTTCTGGCGTCCCCACGGGGATTCGAACCCCGGTTATCGCCGTGAAAGGGCGGTGTCCTAGGCCTCTAGACGATGGGGACTGCAAGCCTATCTACTGCAAAAAACCTTTGGTGGAGGTAAGCGGGATCGAACCGCTGACCTCTTGCATGCCATGCAAGCGCTCTCCCAGCTGAGCTATACCCCCACAACGAGTCGGCGATTATAGCTTCTGAAAAAGCCCACCGCAACTGCCCCGGAGCGTCACTTCCGAAACATCGCAAGGCCGAAGCCCTGCTCTTGAAACTGGCGGAGTGGACGGGACTCGAACCCGCGACCCCCGGCGTGACAGGCCGGTATTCTAACCGACTGAACTACCACTCCGCGCTGACCTGCCCGGCTTTCACCGGCTTGCTTTCCAGCCATTGGCCGGACCGCCTTGTATGGCGTCCCCACGGGGATTCGAACCCCGGTTATCGCCGTGAAAGGGCGGTGTCCTAGGCCTCTAGACGATGGGGACTGCATTCTTCAGTTTGGTGGAGGTAAGCGGGATCGAACCGCTGACCTCTTGCATGCCATGCAAGCGCTCTCCCAGCTGAGCTATACCCCCGGCACCAAAGAGCGCGCATTATAGGTCGCTCCCCGGGACCTGTAAACCCCCTCTCCGAACTTTCTACAGCACCTTGCCCGGATTCATCAAACCGGCCGGATCGAAGGCCTGCTTCACCCGCCGCATCAGCTCCATCTCGAGCGCCGGCTTGTAGCGCAGCACCTCCTCGCGCTTGAGCTGGCCGAGACCGTGCTCGGCAGAGATCGAGCCACCGAGTTCGCAAACCAGGTCGTGCACGATGCCATTGACCTCTGCGGTGCGTGCAATGAAGGTGGCGTTGTCGTCGGCCACCGCCTTGGACAGGTTGTAGTGCAGGTTGCCGTCGCCGATGTGCCCGAAGGCCACCACGCGAATGTCCGGCCAGCGCGCGGCAAGCGCCGCGCCGGCGCGTTCGAGGAACTCGGGGATGCGGCTGACCGGCACCGAGACGTCGTGCTTGATGCTGACGCCCTCGATGCGCTGCGCCTCGGAGATGTCCTCGCGCAGCGCCCACAAGGCCCGCGCCTGCGCCACGCTCGCCGCCACCGCGGCGTCGCTGGCCAGGCCCTGCGCGACGGCCTCGCCCAGCACCGCCTCGAGTTGGGCCTCGAGCGGCGCATCGACGGCCGGATCGGAGAGCTCGACCAGCACCGTCCACGCCGGCGCACCGGCGAGCGGATCGCGCGCGCCCGGGATGTGCCGGAGCACGAGCCCGAGCGCCGTGCGGCCGACAATCTCGAACGCGCTCACGCGGTCGCCGCAGGCTGCCCGCAAGAGCCCGAGCAGGCGCACCGCCGCGCGCGGGTCGGCCACCGCCACCCAGGCCGTGGCGCGAGTGCGGATGGCCGGGAAGAGCTTCAGCACCGCGGCGGTGACGATGCCCAGGGTGCCCTCGGCGCCGATGAAGAGCTGCTTGAGGTCGTAGCCGGTGTTGTCCTTGCGCAGAGCACGCAGCCCGTCCCAGACCCGGCCGTCGGGCAGCACCGCCTCGAGCCCGAGCACCAGGTCGCGCGTGTTGCCGTAGCGCAGCACCTGCACGCCGCCGGCGTTGGTCGACAGGTTGCCACCGATCAGGCAGCTGCCCTCCGAGGCGAGCGAGAGCGGGAACAGGCGCCCGGCGGCCTGCGCCGCCTCCTGTACCGCGGCGAGCGTGCAACCGGCCTCGACGGTGAGCGTGTCGTTGTCGGGGTCGAGCGCACGAACACGGTCCAGGCGCGCGAGACTGATCACCACCGCCGCGCCATCGGCGAGCGGGGTCGCGCCGCCGCACAGGCCGGTGTTGCCGCCCTGCGGCACCATCGCCACGCCCGCCTGCGCGCAGGCGGCGACCACCGCGGCCACCTCGGCGGTATCGCGCGGACGCACCACCGCGCGCGCGCGGCCGTGGTAGCGCCCGCGCCAGTCGCTCAGGAAGGGTGCCATGTCGGTTTCGCCGTCGAGCACGTTGGCCGCGCCGACGATCGCGCGCAGGCGCGCATTCAGTTCATCGCTCATCCGATCCTCACTCGTTGGCGCCGCCGAGCAGCTCGCGCAACAACGGGCGCACCCGCGCCACCGCCGCGACGCCCTCGGCGATCGCCTCGTCGGCGCGGTGATAGTCCATCAAGCCGAGCTGGCTCACCCGCGGCGACACCAGCAGGTCCGCGGGCTCGCCGGCGAGGCGGCTGCGCGCGATGCGCACCTGCATGATGTTGATGCTGGAGCTGATCACCGAGACCAGCGAGGGAAGGCTGTCGGCCGCAGCCAGGGGCCGCGAGGGCATGCCGGACTCGGCTTCGGCGGCGAAGCCGAAGCGCGCGAGCAGGCGCTCGGTCCACCCCGCCTCGGTCTCCTCGACCGGCGCAGGCTCGACCGCCGAGCGCCGGAAGGCGCGCCCCACCATGTCCGAGCCGAGATCCACCGCGATCACGACGTCGGCCCCCATCGCGCGGCACAGCGACACCGGCACCGGATTGACCAGGCCGCCATCGACCAACATGCGGCCCTGGTGCAGCACCGGCGTCATCAGCCCGGGGAGCGCGATCGACGCACGCACCGCGGCCGACACGCTGCCCTCGTGCAGCCAGATCTCGCGTCCGGTGGAGAGTTCGGTGGCAACGCAGGCGAAGCGCTGGTCGAGCTCGGTGAAGTCGCGGTCGACGAAGTTGCGCTCGAAGAAGTCGATCAGCTTCTGGCCCTTGATGAGCCCCCCGCGCAGCGACACGTCGAGCAGCGACACCACGTCCTGCCACTTGAGGGTCTCGGCCCAGCGCACCAGCTTGTCGAGGTCGCCCGAGGCCGCGGCGGCGCCCACGAAGGCACCGATCGAGCAGCCGGTGATGATCTGCGGCACCACGCCTTCACGCGCGAGTTCGAGCAACACGCCCAGGTGCGCCCAGCCGCGCGCGGCACCGCTGCCGAGCGCCAGGCCGATCACCGGCCCGCCACCCGAGGGCTCGGCGCAGGCCAGCCCGACAGAGCCCGCCCCGCTCAGCACGGCGAGGGCTCCGGCACGGAAATGCCGGCCTTACTCGATGCGCTCGGCGTAGAGGTCGTGCACATCGCAGTCGGTGATGCGCACCCGCACGAAGTCGCCCGGCGCGAGGCCGTCGCCCTCGGGGATGACGACCAGGCCGTCGATCTCGGGCGCGTCGCCCGGCGAGCGCGCGAGCGCGCCCTCCTCGTCGACCTCGTCGACCAGCACGGTCATCTCGCGGTCGATCTTGGCCTCGAGGCGCTGGGTGGAGATGTCCTCCTGGAAGTCCATCAGGCGCGCGCGGCGTTCCTCGCGCACCTCGTCCGGCACCGCGCCGGGCAGCTCGTTGGCGGTCGCGCCCTCGACCGGCGAATAGGCGAAGGCGCCGACGCGGTCGAGCTGGGCCTCTTCGAGGAAGTTCAGCAGCATCTCGAAGTCTTCCTCCGTCTCGCCGGGGAAGCCGGTGATGAAGGTCGAGCGGATGGTCAGCTCGGGGCAGATGCTGCGCCACTTGCGCACGCGCTCGAGCACGTTCTCGGCATTGGCCGGGCGCTTCATGGCCTTGAGGATACGCGGGCTGGCGTGCTGGAAGGGCACGTCGAGGTAGGGCAGGATCTTGCCTTCGGCCATCAGCGGGATGAGATCATCCACGCTCGGATACGGATACACGTAATGCAGCCGGATCCAGATGCCGAGTTCGCCGAGCGCCTTCGCCAGGTCGAGCAGGCGCGTCTTCACCGGGCGCCCGCCCCAGAAGCCGGTGCGGTACTTGACGTCCACGCCATAGGCCGAGGTGTCCTGCGAGATCACCAGCAGTTCCTTGACGCCCGCGTCGGCGAGCGCCTCGGCCTCGCGCATGACCTCGTGGATCGGACGGCTGACGAGGTCGCCGCGCATCGACGGGATGATGCAGAAGCTGCAGCGGTGGTTGCAGCCCTCGGAGATCTTGAGATAGGCGTAATGCTGCGGTGTCAGGCGGATGCCTTGCGGCGGCACGAGGTCGGTGAACGGGTCGTGCGGCTTGGGCAGGTGGCGATGCACCGCGTGCATGACCTCCTCGGTGGCGTGCGGGCCGGTGACCGCGAGCACCTGCGGATGCGCGGCGAGGATCACATCGTCCTTGGCGCCGAGGCAGCCGGTGACGATGACCTTCCCGTTCTCGGCGAGCGCCTCGCCGATCGCGTCGAGCGATTCCTCGACCGCGGCATCGATGAAGCCGCAGGTATTGACGACGACCAGGTCGGCGTCGTCGTAACTGCCCGAGATCGCATAGCCCTCTGCACGCAGCCGGGTAAGGATGTGCTCGGAGTCGACCGTCGCCTTGGGGCAGCCGAGGGAAACGAAGCCGACGCGCGGCAGGTCGGAAGTCTTGAAGGTGGTCATGCAAAGAACCTGTCGGGTCGGGGCGGCGGCGGCCTCAGCGGCGCGCGGCGCCGCTCACTTCTTGCCGTCGCCCTTGAGCGCGGCGGGCGCGGCGGATTCGGCGTCCTCGGGACGGACGTAGCCCGGGAACTGGAAGCCGGTGAACATGTTGCGCGTCTGGCTCTCGAGCTGCGTCTGCATCTGCTCGAACATCTTCTTCGACTGGTCGACGTAGGCGCCCATCATGCTCTGCAGCGCGGGCCCCTGGAAGTTGAGGAACTGCGCCCACAGGTCCTGGCCCACCGGGCTGTTCTCGCCATAGATCGCGCGCGCCTGGTCCTGGAGCTTGACCTGCATCTCGGTGAAGGCCTTGATGTTGCTCTCGAGGTACTTGCCCATCATGCCCTGCATGGCATTGCCGTAGAAGCGGATCATGTGCGCGAGCAGGTCGCTGGTGAACATCGGCGCGCCCCCCGCCTCTTCCTCGAGGATGATCTGGAGCAGGATGCTGCGCGTCAGGTCCTCGCCGGTCTTCGCATCGACCACCTGGAAGTGCTCGTGACCGAGCACCAAGTCCTTGACGTCGGCCAGGGTGATGTAGGAACTGGTCCGCGTGTCGTACAGACGGCGGTTCGGGTACTTCTTGATCAGTCGCTGCTGTTCCGGCATTTCTCCGTCTCCTCGGCGGCGGTGTCTTCGCTCTGTGCGAAAAAATTATATCGCGCTGCGACATCGAAACCACGAAAAAACCCCGTCTTTCGACGGGGTTGCGTGATTTCGCGCATGACACGGCGCAACATCAGCACATGTGCAGGCCACCGTTGATGTTGATGGTCGCCCCGGTGATGTAGGCAGCCTTGTCGGAGGCGAGGTAGGCGCACAGGTCGCCGATCTCGTCCGGACGGCCGAGGCGCTTCATCGGCACGGTGTCGATGATGCCCTGGCGGATGTCTTCGCGGATCGCCATCACCATGTCGGTACCGATGTAGCCCGGGGCGATCGCGTTGACCGTCACACCCTTGGTCGCCAGCTCGGCGGCGAGCGCCTTGGTGAAGCCCAGCACGCCGGCCTTGGCGGTCGAGTAGTTGGTCTGGCCCGCCTGACCCTTGACGCCATTGACCGAAGAGATGTTGATGATGCGACCCCAGCCGCGCTCGGCCATCTTCGCAGAGACGTGGTGGGTGACGTTGAACAGGCTGTTCAGATTGGTGTTGATCACCGCATCCCACTGGCCCTTCTCCATCTTGGGGAAGAACTTGTCGCGGGTGATGCCGGCGTTGTTCACCAGCACATCGATCGGACCGACGTCGGCTTCGATCTTGGCGACCATCGCCGCGCACGACTCGTAGTTCGACACGTCGCCTTCGGCGGCGGCGAAGTCGAAGCCGAGGTCGCGCTGGGCGGACAGCCAGGCGTCCTTTAGCTCGAAGTTCGGCAGGCAGTTGGCCACGACCTTGAAGCCGTCCTTGGCAAGCGACTGGCAGATCGCCGTACCGAGACCACCCATGGCGCCGGTGACAAGAGCGATTTTCTTGGACATCTTGAAATCCTTCAGGAGCATTTGTAGAAACCGAGGCCGCCTGCGGGCCAGTACAGCCGGCACGCGCTTCGGTCGTGGATGCGGCAGCGCATCAGCCACCTCACGCGCGGATTATAGCCCCTGTTTCACAACTCATGTTGCGATGCAATAGCCCCATTCCCGCGCCCCGCGAGCACAAAAAAAAGCGCGCTCCACCGGAGCGCGCCACGTTGCGGAGCCGGAACCGGCCGCCGACGGGTCAGAACATGTGCTGGCCGCCGTTGATCGAGATGTTGGCACCGGTCACGAAGGCCGCCTCGTCGGAGGACAGGTAGGCCACCAGGCCGGCGATCTCTTCCGGCTTGCCCAGGCGAGACACCGGGATCTGCGGCAGGATCTTGGAGTCGAGGATCTCCTGCGGGATCGCCATCACCATCTTGGTGCCGATGTAGCCCGGCGAGATGGTGTTGACGGTGACGCCGTTACGCGCCACTTCCAGCGCCAGCGCCTTGGTGAAACCGTGCATGCCGGCCTTGGCCGCGGCGTAGTTGGTCTGGCCGAAGGCGCCCTTCTGGCCGTTGACCGAGGACACGTTGATCACGCGGCCCCACTTGCGCTCGACCATGCCGTCCATGACCTGCTTGGTCATGTTGAAGGCGGAGTCGAGGTTGGTGCTGATGACCGCATCCCAGTCGGCCTTGGTCATCTTCTTGAAGGTCATGTCGCGGGTGATGCCGGCGTTGTTGACCAGCACGTCGACCGGACCGACCTCCTTGACCACTTGCTCGACGCAGGCCTTGCACGAGTCGAAATCCGCCACGTCGCAGGGAACGGCCTTGAAGCCGTAGCCCATGTTGTTCATGGTCTGCAGCCACTCCTGGGCCTTGGTGTTGCCCGGGGAATGGGTCGTCACCACCTTGTAGCCGAGCGCGGCCAGCTTGATGCAGATCGCCTCGCCGAGACCGCCCATGCCGCCGGTTACCAGTGCAACTCTTGCCATCTTCTTCTCCTCTCCCTATGCGGGGTACTTTCGTAGTGCTGGACGGACCTTGAACACGACGGCAGCGACCGCCCGATCCGCTGCCGTCGAACACTGAAAACCTCCTCGTTCCGGGTCAGGAACGCTCCTTGACGTAGCGCCCCGGCGCCGGCTCGATCGGCTCGTACTTCGTGCTGCCCAGGCGTCCGCGCGCGGCCACCTCCTTGCCGCCATGGCCGCGCAGCCACTCGGCCCAGTGCAGCCACCAGCTGCCCTTGTGCTCGGCGGCGCTCTCGAACCATTCGTCGGGGTCGGCCGGGCGCACATCGGCGGTCCAGTAGCTGCGGCGATTCTTCGACGCCGGGTTGATCGCGCCGGCGATGTGGCCGCTTGCGCCGAGCACGAAGGTGGTGTCGCCGCCCAGCACGTTGCGCGCCAGGTAGGCGCTCTTCCACGGCACGATGTGGTCCTCGCGCGCCGCCATCAGGTAGGCCGGCACGTCGACCTTGCCGAGGTCGACCTTGTGCCCGAGCATCCTGAGCTTGCCCGGCACGCGCAGGTTGTTCTCGAGGTACATGTTGCGCAGGTACCAGGTGAGGAAGGGCCCCGGCAGGTTGGTCGAATCGGAGTTCCAGTACAGCAGGTCGAAGGCGACCGGCTTGTTGCCCTTGAGGTAGTTGCCGACCACGTATTGCCACACCAGGTCGTTGGCGCGCAGGAAGGAAAACACGTTGGCGAGTTCCTGCCCCTTGAGCACCCCGCCCTTGCCGATCGCGGCCTCGCGCGCGGTGACGCTCGCCTCGTCGACCAGGCAGCCGAGCTCGCCGGCGTCGGAGAAATCCAGCAGCGTGGTCATCAAGGTGAGGCTCGCCACCGGCTCCTCGCCGCGCGCGCGCGCCACCGCGAGCGCCGAGGTGAGGATGGTGCCGCCGACACAGAAGCCGAGCACGTTGGGCTTCTTGACGCGGGTGATCGAGCGCACCACCTCGAGCGCCGCGAGCGGTCCCTTGTCGAGGTAGTCGTCCCAGGTGTAATGGCCGCCGGTGTCGGGACGGGGGTTCTTCCACGACACCAGGAAGACCGTGAAGCCCTGCTCGACGACGAAGCGCACGAGCGAGTTCTCGGGCTGCAGGTCCATGATGTAGAACTTGTTGATGCACGGCGGCACGATCAACAGCGGCGTCTGCGCGACCTTCTCGGTCAGCGGCGCGTACTGGATCAGCTGCATCAGCTCGTTCTCGTAGACCACCGAACCCGGGGTCAGCGCGAGGTTACGGCCGATCTCGAAGGCCGCGTCGTCGGTCATCGAGATGCGCCCCTTCTCGAGGTCGCCGAGCAGGTTCTGGATGCCGCGCGCGATGCTCTCGCCCTTGGTCTCGACCGCGGTCTTGATGAACTCGGGGTTGGTCGCCGCGAAGTTGCTCGGCGACAGCGCATCGATGTACTGGCGGGTGAGGAACTGCATGCGCGCCTTGGCGCGGCCGTCGGCGATCGGCATCGCGTCCGCCATCTGGCGCAGGAAGCCGGCGTTGAGCAGGTAGGCTTGGCGCATGTAGTCGAACACCGGGCTCTCGGACCACTCCGGCGCCGCGAAGCGCTTGTCGCCCGGCTCGGGCTGCACCACCGCGGGGCCTGCCGCCCCCGGCGTGCGCGCAAGCATGGACGACCACAGTTCGGCGTGCTTCTCGGCGAAGACCTTCTGCAGCGAGGCCATCACCTCGGTCTCGGGCATCGGCAGCTTCTGCGCCGCCACCCCCGAGGAATCCTGCATCGCCACATGCTGGCGTGCGAGCGCATCGAAGAAACCCTGCGCCATCGCCTGTCCCGCGGCGAGGATCGCCTGCATTCCCGGCGGCACCTGCTTGCCCGTCGTATCCGACATCCCTTTCTCCTGAGGCCGCGTCCGCCCGCTCCGGGCCGGGGCCGCGGTTTCCTGCCCTGTCCGTGATCCTCCGGCGCCGGCTCGCGGCGCGCGCTAGAATCCACCCATGTATCTGATCCCGATCGCCTGGCTCTACGTCGTCGTCCTCGTCGCCGCGGCGGAGGATTCGATCGTTGCCGCCGTCCTGACCTTCGTGTTCTGGGGGCTCGCGCCCCTGGCCTTGTTTCTTTGGCTGTTCGGCACCCCGGCCCGCCGACGTCGCCGCCTGCAGCAGGAGCGAGAAGCACTCGAACGCAACGATAGAGCCGAAACTGACGCCGATCAATAGCCGCAATCCCTAAGACGGTCATGCGAGACGGATCGCGGCAACGCCGCGCTCACGCGATCGCGCCGGGCCGCCCCTCCTCCAGCCAGATCAGCGCGGCGAAACGCCCGGTCGTCCCATCACGCCGGTAAGAATAGAAATGCGCCGGATCGGCCACGGTGCACACGCTGCCGCCGTCGATCCGCTCCACGCCCGCAAGCGTGAGCCGTCGACGCGCGAGCGCGCAGAGATCCGCCAGCCACTTCCCGGGCACGCCACCCGCGACGAAGGCGGCGGTCGCGCCCGGGTCCGCGCCGACGAAGGCCGCGCGCACCTCGTCCCCGACCTCGAAGGCCGTCGGCCCGATCGCGGGCCCGAGCCACGCGCGCACACGCCCCGGCGTCACGCCCATGCGCTCCACGGTGCGCTCCAGCACCCCGGCGGCCAGGCCGCGCCAGCCAGCGTGGGCGGCGGCGACCACGGTGGCGTCGTCGTCGCAGAAAAGCACTGGCAGGCAGTCGGCGATCATGACCGCACACGCCCGCCCGCGCATGCGCGCCACGGCCGCATCGGCCTCGGGCACTCCGGCCGCGCGATCGGCGTCCGCCACCGCGCAGCCATGCACCTGCTCGAGCCACACCGGCTCGGCGCCGATCGCCGCACCCAGGCGTGCGCGGTTGGCCGCCACCGCGCGCGCATCATCGCCAACATGGCTGCCGAGGTTGAAGCTCGCCCACGGCGGCAAGCTTGCGCCGCCCTCGCGGGTGCTCACCACGGCCCGTACCCCGGGCGGCAGGCTCCACTGCGGGCACAGCAGGCCAGGGGCGAAAAAGCGGTAGCCGGGCGGCAGGCTCATCGCGGCGCTCCATGCAGCTCGTCCAGCAGCGCGGCGAAATCCGCCGCCAGCGGCACCTCCCAACGCATCGCCTCGCCGCTGCGCGGATGCGTGAGCCCCAGCCGGAAGGCATGCAGGGCCTGGCGCGGGAACGCATCGAGGCGCACATCGCCGCAGCGGCGCGCCCCATAAAGCGGATCGCCGACCAGCGCATGGCCGATGTGCGCCATGTGGACGCGGATCTGGTGGGTACGCCCGGTCTCCAGACGACATTCGACCAGGGTCGCACGCGGGAAACGCTCGGTGACGCGGTAATGCGTGACCGCCGGACGGCCGTTGCCGACGACTGCCATGCGCGTGCGCTGCGTAGGGTGACGCCCGATCGGCGCATCGACCGTGCCGCCGGCCGTCAGCGCGCCCTGCACCAGCGCGCGGTAGTGGCGCCCGACCGTGCGCGCCTGGAGCTGACGCACGAGCTCGGTCTGCGCGGCCAGCGTCTTCGCCACCACCATCAGCCCGCTGGTGTCCTTGTCGAGCCGGTGCACGATACCGGCCCGCGGCACCCCGGCGAGCGCGGGGTTGCGGTGCAGCAAGGCGTTGAGCAGGGTCCCGCTCCAGTTGCCGCTGCCGGGATGCACGACGAGGCCGACGGGCTTGTCGATCACCAGCAGGTCCTCGTCCTCGTAGACCACCGCGAGCGGGATGTCCTCGGGCAGCGCGGCGGTGACCTCGGGCGGCGGCAGCGCGTCGATCTCGACGCACTCCCCGCCGCACACCTTGCGGCGCGCATCGGGGCTCGCGCCATCGACGCGGATCCAGCCCTCCTTGAGCCAGCCCTGCAGGCGGCTGCGCGAATGTTGGGGGAGAAGCCGTGCCAGGGCCTGATCGAGGCGCAGCCCACCCAGTTCGACGGGAATCGTCAGCGCCTCCCACGCATCGGCGTCGTCGGCGGGAAGATCGGCTGGGAGGGCGGCTGGGATATAATCGGCGTGTTCATTCACGCGAGTGTCTTCGATGGCCAGGTTCACCCCCGGAAGTTTAACGGCAAAAGCCGCGCTGATTGGCGCCTTGCTGCTCGGCGGCTGCGGCCTCCTGCCCGAGCAGGTCGACGAGACCGCCGGCTGGAACGCACAAAAGCTGTATTCCGAGGCCAAGGCCTCGATGAGCGAGGGCGGCTACGATCGCGCGGTGACGCTATTCGAGAAGCTCGAGGCACGCTATCCCTACGGCCGCTTCGCCCAGCAGGCCCAGCTTGAGGTGGCCTACGCGTACTACAAGCAGGGCGAGCAGGCGCTCGCGCTCGCCGCGGCCGACCGCTTCATCAAGCTCCATCCCAATCACCCGAACGTCGACTACGCCTACTACCTCAAGGGCCTGGTCAACTTCAACGAAGACCTCGGCCTGCTCGCCGGCCTGTCGCGCCAGGATCTCTCCGAGCGCGACCCCAAGGGCGCACGCGAGGCCTTCGACGGCTTCCGCGAACTGGTCGAGCGCTTCCCCGAGAGCCGCTACGCCGACGACTCGCGGGCGCGCATGCAGTACCTGATCAACTCGCTCGCCTCGCACGAGGTGCATGTCTCGCGCTACTACTACAACCGCGGCGCCTACGTCGCGGCGATCAACCGCGCGCAGACCGCGGTGAATAACTTCCCGCAGGCACCGGCGATCGAGGAGGCGCTGTTCCTGATGGTCATGAGCTACGACAAGCTCGGCATGGCGCAGCTGCGCGACGACGCCGACCGCGTCATGCGCAAGAACTTCCCCGACAGCGTGTATTTCCGCGGTGGCCCGGAAGACACGCGGCCGTGGTGGCAGCTGTGGTGAGGGTCTGATCCCCCGATCATGCAGATCGGGCGGAGCAAGATGTAAAAAGGCGCCCTGCGAGGCGCCTTTTTACATTTCCAGTGCCGTCGCCGCGATGCACGCGTGCAGCTCTCCATCGCCGGATCGCGAGTCGCGTCGCTCCTGCAGGAGCACAGGAGCGACGCGACTCGCGCCGAGCGTGGACGACGCTCAGGCGCCGACCTTGGCCTTGAACTGCTGGCGATAGCGGTGCAGCAGCGGCTCGGTGTAGCCGCTCGGCTGGGCGCAGCCCTCGAAGATCAGCGCGCGCGCGGCCTGGTAGGCCACCGAGTCGTCGAAGTTCGGCGCCATCGGGCGGTACAGCGGGTCGCCCGCGTTCTGGCCATCGACCACCGCGGCCATGCGCTCGAGCGTGGCCTCGACCTGCTCGGCGGGCACCACGCCATGGCGCAGCCAGTTGGCGATGTGCTGGCTGGAGATGCGCAGCGTGGCGCGGTCTTCCATCAGGCCGATGTCGTTGATGTCGGGCACCTTCGAGCAGCCCACGCCCTGCTCCACCCAGCGCACCACGTAGCCGAGGATGCCCTGGCAGTTGTTGTCGAGTTCCTGCTGGCGCTCGGTCTCGCTCCACTCGGCCTTGGCCACCACCGGGATGGTGAGCAGGTCGTCGAGCAGCGCCTCGGCTTCCTTGTCGAGGTCGAGCTTCTCGATGTCCTGCTGCACCGCGGCCACGCTGACCTGGTGGTAATGCAGCGCATGCAGGGTGGCGGCGGTCGGCGACGGCACCCAGGCGGTGTTGGCGCCCGCCTTGGGATGGCCGATCTTCTGCTCGAGCATCGCGGCCATCAGGTCGGGCATGGCCCACATGCCCTTGCCGATCTGGGCGCGGCCGCGCAGGCCGGCGGCCAGACCGATGAGCACGTTGCGGCGCTCGTAGGCGGCGATCCACTTGCTGTTCTTGATGTCGCCCTTGCGCATCATCGCGCCGGCCTCCATCGAGGTGTGCATCTCGTCGCCGGTGCGATCGAGGAAGCCGGTATTGATGAAGGCCACGCGCGCCGGCGCGGCGGCGATGCAGGCACGCAGGTTGACGCTGGTGCGGCGCTCCTCGTCCATGATGCCGAGCTTGACGGTGTTGGCCGGCAGCCCGAGCAGCTGCTCGACGCGGGTGAACAGCTCGTCGGCGAAGCCGATCTCCGCCGGGCCGTGCATCTTGGGCTTGACGATGTAGATGCTGCCCTTGCGCGAGTTGCCACGGCGCTCGAGGTCGCGCTTGGCGATCAGCGTGGTGACCACCGCATCCATGATGCCTTCGGGGATTTCCTTGCCCTCGCCCCAAAGGATGGCCGGGTTGGTCATCAGGTGGCCGACGTTGCGCACGAAGAGCAGCGCGCGACCGTGCAGCTTTACCGGCTTGCCGTCGGCACCGGTGTACTCGCGGTCGGCGTTCAGACGCCGCGTCATCGGCTTGCCGCCCTTGTCGAAGGTGTCTTCCAGCGTACCGTCCATCAAGCCGAGCCAGTTGCGGTACACCACGACCTTGTCGTCGGCATCCACCGCGGCGACCGAGTCCTCGCAGTCCATGATGGTCGACAGCGCGGCTTCCATCAGCAGGTCGTTCACGCCCGCGGCATCGGACTTGCCGATGGCGCCGCTGCGGTCGATCTGGATCTCGATGTGCAAGCCGTTGTTCTTCAGCAGCACGGCGCGCGGCGCGGCGGCCTCGCCCTGGAAGCCGACGAACTTCTCGGCCTGCTGCAGGCCGGTGCTGGCACCGCTCTGCAGCTTCACCACCAGGCGGCCGGCCTCGACCGCGTAGCCCGCGGCGTCGGCATGCGAGGCACCGGCGAGCGGCGCGGCCTGGTCGAGCACCTGGCGGCCGAAGGCGATGACCTTCGCGCCGCGCACCGGGTTGTAGCCCTTGGTGAGCTCGGCGCCGTCCTTCTGCGGGATGGCGTCGGTACCGTAGAGCGCGTCGTAGAGCGAGCCCCAGCGCGCGTTGGCGGCGTTGAGCGCGTAGCGCGCGTTCATCACCGGCACCACGAGCTGCGGGCCGGCCTGCACGGCGAGCTCGTCATCGACGTTGGTGGTGGTGGCCTTGGCACCGGCGGGCACCGGCAGCAGGTAGCCGATCGAGGACAGGAAGGCCTTGTACGCGGCCATGTCGGCGATCGGCCCCGGGTGGGCGCGATGCCAGGCGTCGATCTCGGCCTGGATGCGATCGCGTTCGGCGAGCAGAGCGGCGTTCTTCGGTGCGAGATCGTGTACCAGCGCATCGAACCCGGACCAGAAGGCGGCAGCGTCGACACCGCTGCCCGGCAGGGCTTCTTCTTCAATGAAACGCTTCAGGTTCGCTGCGACCTGCAGACGCTGGACACTCACTCGTTCGGTCATCTTTCGCACTCACTGGCTCGGTTGTTGAGGAACACGCCCGCATGAAGGGGCGCATAACCTTTGAAGAATGCTTTCGATCGCGGCGTGGGTCAAGGGTGCGAAGCAAAAGTCCTCTATAAGACTTGCGCTATGGCTCGGCACGCCGCCAAAGCGGACACCATCGCATCGTCAGCCGCCCAAGTTCTGCATTTTATTGCAGAATACGCCCGCGAACTGCACTATTTGACATGCTGCCCGGTCGCGCATCAAGCGCGTACGCGCAGCGCCAGAAACGCACTCGAGGAGACAGACATGCAGATTCTTCAACCCGCGGGCTGGAAACGGCCGAAGGGCTACGCCAATGGAGTGGCCGCGAGCGGACGGATGCTGTTCGTCGCCGGCCAGGTGGGCTGGGACGCGGACGAGGTCTTCCGCAGCGAGGACCTCGTCGAGCAGATCCGCCAGGCGCTGCGCAACGTGCTCGCCATCCTGGACGCCGGCGGCGCGCGTTCGACCGACATCGTGCGCATGACCTGGTTCCTGGGCAGCGCCGCCGAGTACAACGCCCGCCTCGAGGAGATCGGCACGGTCTATCGCGACCTGATCGGCCACCACTACCCGGCGATGAGCGCCGTGCAGGTGGCTGGCTTCGTCGAGGCCGGCGCGAAGGTGGAGATCGAGGTCACGGCGGTGCTGCCGGACGATTGAGGAGGACGGACCGGGACGGGCGCAGCGCCGCCGCGGGCGGCGCACAACGCGCGGACGGGGCCTGCCGGGCCGCGCCCGCGTATCGAAGCATCACACCCCGAGGTGCTTGCGGATCAAGGCCGGCTCCTGGCGCACCTGTTCGCTCGGACCGTCGAACACCACCTCGCCCTTGACCAGGATCACCGAGCGGTTGGTCAGCGCAGTCACCGCCGAGTGGTTCTTGTCCACCACCACCGTGGCGATGCCGGTGTCGCGGATGGTGCGGATGACCTTCCAGATCTCCTTGACCATCAGCGGCGCGAGGCCCTCGGTGGCCTCGTCGAGGATCAGCAGGTCGGGGTTGGTCATCAGCGCGCGTCCGATCGTGAGCATCTGCTGCTCGCCGCCCGAGAGCTGGCCGCCGCCGTTGTCGATACGCTCGCCCAGGCGCGGGAAGGTCTCCATGACGCGCTCGAAGGTCCATTCGCGCCGCCCGTCCACGCCCGCGCGCGCCGCCATGACGAGATTCTCGCGCACGCTCAGGTTGGGAAAGATGCCGCGCCCCTCGGGTACGTAGGCCACCCCGGCGAGCGCGATGCGGTGCGGTTTGGCGCGCGTCATGTCGTCGCCGTTCACGCGCACCGTGCCGTGGCGCGGCCGCACCAGGCCGAGCATGCTGCGGATCAGCGTGGTCTTGCCCATGCCGTTGCGCCCCATCAGGCCGAGCGCCTCACCCTTGCGGATCGAGAAGCTCACCCCGTGCAGGATGTGGCTCGAGCCGTAGTAGGTGTGGAGGTCGCGCGCTTCGAGCAGCATCTCAGCCATGTTCATCCTCCCCGAGATAGGCCGCCTGGACGTCCTCGCTGTTACGGATCTGCTCGGGCGGTCCGGATTCGAGCACCGAGCCCTCGACCATCACGGTGATCGTGTCGGCCACCGCGAACACCGCATCCATGTCGTGCTCCACGAGCAGGATCGCGCGGTTCTGCTTGAGTTTGCGCAACAGCTCGACCATCTGCGCCGACTCTTCCGAGCCCATGCCGGCGAGCGGCTCGTCGAGCAGCAGGACACGCGCGTCGGTGGCCAGCACCATCGCGATCTCGAGCTGGCGTTGCTCGCCGTGCGAGAGCAGGCCGGCCTTGCGCAGCTCGCGCCCGCCCAGGCCCGCCTCGACGATCGCCGCCTGCGCGCGCTCGACGGTGTCGCGCGTCTTCATCGCATCGGTGAAGATCCGCCACGGCCGCGGCCTGCGCGACTGCGCGGCGAGCCGGCAGTTCTCCAGCACGGTGAATTGCGGAAAGATGTTGGTGCGCTGGTAGCTGCGGCCGATGCCGCGGTGCGAGCGTGCCGCCGAATCCAGCCCGGTCACGTCCTGCCCTTCGAGCAGGATGCGCCCCGCGGAAGGCGGCAGGTCGCCCGAGAGCATGTTGATGCAGGTCGACTTGCCCGCCCCGTTGGGGCCGAGCAGCGCATGCAGCTTGCCGCGCTCGAGCGTGATGCACACCTCGAGGTTGGCGGTCAGCCCGCCGAAATGGCGGGTCAGGCGGTCCGCCACCAGCATCGCCTCACTCATCGTCTTCTCCCCAATTGACCGTGCGGAAGATGCGTCGCGGCAGTCCGGCCAGTCCACTCGGCATGAACAGCACCGCGGCGACGATCACCAGGCCCATCAGCAGTTGCCAGTGCTTGGTCCAGTCCGAGAACATCTCCTGCAGGCCGATGAAGGCGAACGCGCCCGCGACCGCCCCCGCCAGGCTGCCGAGGCCGCCGAGGATGACCATCAGCAACACGTTGCCCGACTGATGCCACGACAGGTAATCGGGGGTCACGAAGCCGAACAGCACCGCGTACAGGAAGCCCGCCACCCCGGCCAGCGCACCGGCCAGGGTGAAGGCCGCAAGCTTGTAGCGCTGCGTGGCGTAGCCGAGCGACTTCATGCGGTGCTCGTTGCTGTGGATGCCGGCGAGCACGCGACCGAAGGGCGAGCGCAGCACGAAGGCCAGCAGCACGAACACCGCCACCATCGCGGCGAGGATGAAGTAGTACAGGTGCAGCGGCTCGTCGAGGTTGAACGGCATCCAGCCGAAGAGGCTGGCATCCGGCTTGACGTTGAGATAGATGCCGTCCGAGCTGCGCCCGAGTGCGGTGTCGTGGAAGATGTAGTAGGCCATCTGCGCGAAGGCCAGCGTCACCATGATGAAATAGATGCCCTTGGTGCGCAGCACGAACAGCCCGATGAAGAACGCCGCGGCGCCTGCCGCCAGCACCGAGGCCGCGAGCACGAACCACAGGTTGGCCGCCTCGTATTCGGGCGCGATCAGCGCGACCGTGTAGGCGGCGATGCCGAAATATGCGGCATGGCCGAGGCTCACCAGGCCGGTGAAGCCGACCAGCAGCGCCAGGCTCATCGCGAAGATCGACATCACGAGGATTTTCGCCACCAACTCGACATAGAAGCTGGATCCGATCGCCGGAAACAGCACCAGCCCTGCCAGCACGGCGAGCTTGAAAGACAGCACGACTCGCGGGTTCATCGCCTCACCCCTTCCTGAAGATGCCTTCGGGGCGCCAGAGCAGCACGACCGCCATCAGCAGATAGACCGCCAGTCCGGCGAGCTCGGGGAGCAGGATCGTGCCGAACGTGTCCGCGAACCCCACCAGCAGCGCCGCCACCAGCGCGCCCCACACCGAGCCGATGCCGCCGATCACCACGACCACGAAGGAGATGATCAGCACATTGCCGCCCATGCCCGGGTACACCGAGGAGATCGGCGCCGCGAGCATGCCGGCCAGCGCGGCCAGCGCCACGCCGAGCGCGAACACGGTGCGGTAAAGCAGGTCGATGTTCACCCCGAGCGACTGCACCATCTCGCGGTTGAACGAGCCGGCGCGGATCATCATCCCCAGTCGGGTGCGCTGCATCAGCCACCACAAGCCGACAGCGAGCGCGATGCACACCACCGAGATCACCAGCCGGTACACCGGATAGGAGAGGTTGTCGGAGAGCGCGATCGAAGCCGAGAACAGGTCGGGGATGGCCACGCCGTGGACGTCGTCGCCGACCGTGAGGCTGCGCAGCTCCTCGAAGATCAGGATGAGCCCGTAGGTCAGCAGCACCTGCTGCAGGTGGTCACGCTTGTACAGATGCACGAAGAGCAGCTTCTCGAGCAGCGCGCCGAAGCCGAAGGCGAGCGGGATGCCGAGCACGATCGCGAGCATCAGGTTGCCGGTCAGGCTGGTGAGCGCGAAGGCCAGGTAGGCGCCGATCATGTAGAAGCTGCCATGCGCCAGGTTGATGATGCCCATGATGCCGAACACCAGGGTCAGCCCGCTCGCCACCAGGAAAAGCAGCAGGCCGTACTGGAGCGCGTTCAGGATCTGGATCAGGAACGAGGTGAAATCCATGATTGAACCCTTCCCTCCCAGACATGCGGAACACGCCGGGATGCGATGGACAGACGGGTGGAAGCGGGCTGCGACGCGGAGGCGGAGGGCCCGCCACCGCCTCCGCGACGGAATCAGTTCATGAGCTTGCAGCCGCGCGCCGGGTCGGCGAGCTTGGGTGCGGCGACGCCGATCACCTTGTTCTGCCCGCCCTCGACCTTGCGCAGGTAGATGTCCTGCACCGGGTTGTTGGCCTTGGACAGGGTGAAGCTACCGCGCGGACTGTCGATGGTGGCGGCGCTCATCGCCTTCATGACCGCCTCCTTGTCGAAGGCTCCGGCCGGCGCGCCCGAGAGCCCCGCGGCGAGCAGCTGCGCACTGTCGTAGCCCTGCACCGCGAAGACGTCGGGTTGCGCCTTGTAGGCCGCGACATAGCCGCTGCGGAAGGACTTCTCCCTGGCGTTGTCGAGGCCGTCGGCGTAGTGCAGCGTGGTCAGCACGCCCTCGCCGGCGCCGCCCATGGCCTCCAGCGTGCCGTCGGTGAGGAAGCCCGGGGCGTAGAGCGGGAGGCCCGCCTTCAGGCCTGCCGCCTCGTAGTCCTTGACGAACTTCGCCGCCCCGGCGCCGGAGAAGAATACGAACACCGCATCCGGCCTGAGGTTGGCGATCTCGGTCAGGAAGGGCTGGAACTCCACGTTCGGGAAGGGCAGGTAGAGCTCCTTGACCACCTTGCCGCCGGCCTGCTCGAAGGACTCCTTGAAGCCGGCGACCGACTGTTCGCCGAAGGAGTACTTCCAGGCCAGGGTGACCACGTTCTTGTGGCCGCGTTCGGCGACCACCTTGCCCATCGCATTCGCCGGCTGCCAGGCCGAGAACGAGGTGCGGAACACATTCGGCGCGCACAGCGGACCGGTAAGCTCGTCCGCGCCCGCGTTCGGGATGATCATCAGGGTCTTGGAGTCACGCGCGACCTTGGCCATCGCCAGCGCCACGCCCGAATGCACGGTGCCGACCAGCACGTCGACGTTGTCGCGTTTGACCAGCTTGTTGGCATTCTCGGTCGCCTTGGCCGGATCGGACTCGTCATCGACGACGAAATACTCGACCTCGCGACCGCCGAGCTTGCCGCCCTGCTCCGCCACGTACTGCTTGAAGCCGTTGGTGATCGCGTTGCCGAGCGAGGCGTAGGTGCCCGTGTAGGGCAGCATCAGCCCCACCTTGACCTTGTCCGCCGCCTCCGCCGCGCCCTGCGCCAGCAACATGCCCAGGCCGAGCCCGAGCGCGCTCACTGCGAGGCGCAGCTTCCTGTCCTTTCCGACCATGTCCGTCTCCTCTCTTTTGATGGTGTGAACACGGGCGGCGCCCCCGAGCGCCGCCAAAGCACTAGATGCCGCGCAGCTTGAAACGCTGGATCTTGCCGGTGGCGGTCTTGGGCAGATCCTCGACGAATTCGATCCAGCGCGGATACTTGTAGGGCGCGAGCATGCCCTTGACGTGCGCCTGCAGCTCCTGCCGCATCGCCTCGCCGGGTCCGTAGCCGGGCTTGAGCACGACGAAAGCCTTGGGCTTGATCAGGCGTTCCTCGTCCTCGATGCCGACCACCGCCGCCTCGAGCACCGCCTCGTGGGCGATCAGCGCCGACTCGACCTCGATCGGCGACACGTAGATGCCGCTCACCTTGAGCATGTCGTCGCTGCGCCCGGAGTAGACGTAGTAGCCGTCGCGGTTGCGGTAATACTTGTCGCCGCTGCGCGTCCAGCCCTCGAGGAAGGTGGCACGGCTCTTCTCCGGCTGGTTCCAGTACTGCACCGCCGAGCTCGGCCCGGAGATCTGCAGTTCGCCCGGCTCCTCGGCCGCGGTGATCTCGTCGCCGCCCTCGTCGATCAGGCGCACGCGGTAGCCCGGCACCGGCGTGCCGCTGGTGCCGTACTGCACGTCGCCGGCGCGGTTGGACAGGAAGATGTGCAGCATCTCGGTGGAGCCGATGCCGTCGAGGATGTCGACCCCGATGCGCTCCTTCCAGCGCCGCCCCACGCCCTCGGGCAGCGCCTCGCCCGCAGAGGTGCAGGCGCGCAGCCGCTTCATCTCGCCCGCGGTCGGGCAGCCGGTGTGCGCGAGCATGCCGGCGTAGAGCGTGGGCACGCCGTAGAAGATGTCGGGCTGGTGCTCGCGCAGGCGCTTGAACACCGCATCCGGCGTGGGCCGCTCGGCCATCAGGATGGCGGTGGCGCCCACCGAAAGCGGAAAGGTGAGGCCGTTGCCGAGGCCGTAGGCGAAGAAGAGCTTCGCGGCCGAGAACACCACGTCCTGTTCGCGGATGCCCAGGACCTCCTGTCCGTACAGCTCGGCGGTATGGATGAGGTTGGAGTGAATGTGCACCGTGCCCTTCGGCGCACCGGTGGAACCGGAGGAGTAGAGCCAGAAACAGGGGTCGGTCGCACGCGTCGGCGCGGCATCGAGCTGCTCGGACTGCGCGGCGAGCAGCGCCTCGAGACCGTCGTCGTCGTCACCACCGGCGACGACCAGGCGCTCGAGCGTCGGCACGCGCCCGGGCAGCGCGGCGAAATTGGCCAACAGCGCCTGCGATACCACCGCCACACGCGCACCGCTGTCGGAGAGCATGTACTCGTAGTCGCGTTCGGTGAGCAGCGTATTGACTGCGATCGGCACCACCCCGGCCTTGATCGCGCCGAGGAACATCGCGGGGAAATCGATGCAGTCGAGCACGCACATCAGGACGCGGTCGCCGCGTGCCAGCCCGAGGGTGCCGAGCAACGCATTGCCACAGCGGCTGGCACGCGCCGCGAGCTGGTCGTAGGTGTAGCTGCCGGCATCGTCGATGTAGGCGACCTTGCTGCCGCGCCCGGCGACGAGGTTGCGCCCGAGCAGGTCGTCGGCGGCGTTGTAGGGATCCGGAATCACGATCCGGGGCGGCGTGCAGCCGTGATCTGCGGTGCTGAGGGTGTGCATCGTCCTGTCTCCATCCTGATCCCGGACCGTACCGACCGGCATGCACACGGAACGGTACGACGCGAGAGAACCTTGGCACGATCGCCGAGCGGACTGGCTGGGGTACCGCACAAGCCATCCAAAAAAGTGCACTAAAGTGCATCTTTCGGCGAGACATGCAAAAGAATACCCCCAATCCGGATGCTGTCAACCCTGCATCGCACCAAAAACAAGGAAATTCAATTATTTAGATAAAGTCTAAGGTGCAATATACTGCACTTGCCGCTATGCTTGAATGCACTCCCCGCACACCGGCCGGGAGCCTCCGATGTCACGCCGTTGACAGCGCATCGCCAGCGGCACCATAAACACGAATCTCCGACCTCCGCTCCGTAATGAACGACCAGAATCCGACCCTCGCAGCCTCCGACGCGCCTGTACCGGTCGCGCACCCGGCGGTGCGACCCGATCCGCGCAGCGACGGGGAGTTCCTGCTCGCGCTCGGCCGGCGCGTGCGCGAGACGCGCGACCGGCGTGGCCTGACTCGCAAGCAGCTGGCTCGCGACGCGGGGGTGTCGGAGCGGCATCTCGCCCATCTTGAGGCCGGCGAGGGCAACGTCTCGATCGTGCTGCTACGCCATATCGCCAGCGCATTGGGGCTGTCGCTGCCGGAGATGTTGAACCTGGGCGCCGAGGAGTCGGTCGAGCAGCGCCTGGTGCGGCGCATCCTCGAACAACTGCCGCGCCACCGGCTGGAGGACGTGGTCTTCCGGTTGATGCGCGACTACGGCCAGGAAGAGGCCGCGCGGCGCAACCGGATCGCCCTCATCGGCCTGCGCGGCGCCGGCAAGACCACACTGGGCCGCAGGCTGGCGGCCGAACTCGGCTTCCGTTTCGTCGAGCTCGATGCCGAGATCGAACGCGAGACCGGCATGCCCATGGGCGAGATCTTCGCCCTCTACGGCCAGTCGGGATATCGCCGCATCGAACAGCGTTGCCTGCGGCGCGCACTCGACAGCGGTGAACGCACGGTGCTCGCCACGGGCGGCGGAATCGTCTCGCAGACCGAGACCTACGACCTGCTGCTGTCGCGCTGTCTGACGATCTGGCTCCGCACCTCGCCCGAGGAGCACATGCAGCGCGTCAGCGCGCAGGGCGACCTGCGTCCGATGGCCGGTAGCGCGGAAGCGATGGAAGACCTGCGCCGCATCCTCGCCGCGCGTGAACCGCAGTACCTGCGCGCCGACCATGTGGTCGATACCTCGGGCCAGGGCGAGGACGAGAGCTTCCGCGCGCTGCGCGCCGCCGTGGAGGACCGCGGCCGCTGAGCGAAGGCGTCGCGCGTGATCGGCTTGATCGGCAAGACGTCGAGCCCGCCGGTCGCAAGCCTGTCGAGGGCATCCGCACCACCCGCACTCTCCTCGGACTCTCAACCCCGGCGCGCCAGCCACGCGATCGGCAACGAGTGCCGATCCGCACGCCGTGCCCAGGCCTCGCCCGTCGCCGCCAGCTGCCTGCGAACCGACCTGCTCGATCGGAGAACTGGGGAGTGAAAAGCTCCACGCGGGCAACACCCTGACTTGACAGGAAAACATGGCGGCACGTGACACAAAGAGCCATGAATGTCGGCGCTCAGGACGCTAAGACCCGATCGGCGTGGGCACGACACTCCAGACGCAAAAAAGCCAATCACCGCTAAGTGATTGGCTTTAATGACTTTTTTGGTTGCGGGGGCAGGATTTGAACCTGCGACCTTCGGGTTATGAGCCCGACGAGCTGCCAGACTGCTCCACCCCGCGTCGGAGAAACAGAACTATAAACGGTGAACTACGAGAAGGCAAGAACTTTTTGCGCCGCACAAGCACCGGAGGAATTCTGGTGCCGGCAATAGGAATCGAACCCACGACCTTCTGATTACAAATCAGCTGCTCTACCAACTGAGCTATGCCGGCAAGGCGGTGCGGATTATAGCGCAAGACGCCACTCAGCCATCGCGTCGGAGGAAACGCACGGGCAGCCCCTGCATGCACACGAACTTGCACGGATAACTGTTTATATATACAGTTGTTGCACAGTCGAAAAGCTCAGGAGACCACCATGCAAACCATCACTTCCAGGGTGCTGCTCGCACTCGGCCTGCTCGCCGGCCTGATGATCGGAACCGGCCATCCTGGCGGGGCGCTCGTGGTGGCGGTCGCGGCCGGGGCAGGGATCTGGATGGCGCGGGCCGACTCGGTACGGCGCGATCTGCGCCGAGCGTAGGCCCGCCCGGGTTCAGCGGCCGAACTTGCTCACCAGTTGCTGGAGCTTCTCGGTGCGGCGGCGTTCGGCCTCCTCGGCCTCGCGCTTCTCGCGCTGCTGCTTGGCCACCGCGGCGAAGCGTTCCTTCAGCGTGGTGGCCGCGTGCTGGCGTTGCTCTTCGGTAACCTCTCCGGAGGCGTTGCCGTCGAGGTCGAAGCGCTCGCCGCCACGCTCGACCGCCTTGAGGTACTTGGTCGAGGCGGTGTACATGCGCAGGGCGATGCGCAGGTTCTTGCGGTCGAAATCGGGAAAGCGGGCCAGGATGCTCGTGTCGATCTTCAGCGCCAACGGCTTGCTGTCGCGAAATGCCGGCGATTCGGCCTGCAGGCGTTTGAGGATGGCACGCGGTTCGATGCGCGGCTGCTTGGCCTGGTCCTGCGCGTTGGTGCTGAGGGGCGCGGGGGCGGCGGTTTCGGCTTGCTGAAGGGTCATTTCGGGGAGAACTCTGGTACGCGGATCGGTGTCTGAACAGCAGTCCGGAAACCTCGCGTCCGGAGCGGTGCCGCGAACTGTGCGAGTCGAGTGCTGTTCCGGCATTCTACCCCCGGTCCGCCGGGCTTCTGCCGGACGTGGTGATTTTTGCCACGGATCGCATCGGTCTGGCACCCAGGCATCGGATCGAACGGAACCGGCTTGCTGCCGCACCACACACCTCGGGGAAACATCATGGAAAAGCGCTGGCGCCGCCTGCCCGGCTCGCGCACCGAACCGGCAGGATTCGAACGCAAGGTGCTGGCGCGCCTGCCCATGGTCGCGCTCGTCGGCACCGCGGCCTGCGTGGCCGTGTCCCTGCTCGCCCGGCTGCACTGGTGGGGCGACGAGAGCATCGAGGCGGTGCGCGCGCTGCAGATGGTCGACATCTGGGTGCTGGCAGCGGTGATCCTGCATTGGACGGTGGTGTTCACCGTGGCGATCGGTGCCTTCATCGTGTTCGTGATGAAGGGCCCGGCCTACATCGCCGACCGCTACGAACTCCCGGACGCAGACGCCCCGCGCTGAATCCGCCGCGGGGCGTCTGCGTCCCTTGGTGGTGCCGCGATACGGCGCAAGCACTCAAGCCGCGCCGGGTGTGCGCCCGCCCTGCTCGGCCGCGGCGGGCGGGTGGTCGTCATCGACCTCTTCCCAGCCGGTGATCATCGCCTTGATGTGCGCGAAGATCGTGTGCCCCGTGGTCGTCAGATACACGTGGATGAAGAAGAACGCGGTGATCATGAACGCACCTGCGGTATGCACGAGCGCCACGCCCTCGAGCGAGAACATCTCGTCGATGCCGAGCTGCGCCCAGTTGCCATAGAACAGGTAAAGCAGGCCCGAGCCCCAGATCAGCGGCGAGATGAACGCAAGCAGCGCGAGATAGGCCAGGCGCTGCAGCGGGTTGTGCTTCTGCACCGTCGTCTTGCGGAAGGGATGCGGCATCTCCTTGAAGATCCCCACCGTGTAGTAGAGGACCATCGCCGACACGTTCTTCATCGACGGGACGTACTGCCGCCACTCGCCCGTGGTGAATTGCCAGAAGATCGTGAAGGCCCAGATCACCAGCAGCGTCCATGCCGCGATCGTGTGCGCATCCACGGCCTTCCTGAAGCCCAAAAGAGTATAGCTGCCGTGGATCTCGAAGCCGGTGATCATCATGACGATGATCAGCAGCGCCTGCGACCAGTGCCAGAAGCGTTCATAGCGCTTGTAGATGTAGATGCGGTTCGCGCTCATTTTCAGTGCCCCTTGCGACGGGTGAGGATGCGGGCGATGCCGTGGATCGAGCCGGCGCCGATCGCGCCGATGATCGCCAGCCCACCGAGGAGATCGACCCAGCCGTTGCGGTCGCGACCGGGCAGGTAGAGGTCGGTGATCCCGGCGAGGCGGCCGTCTTCCGAGCGGGTGTGGCAGTCCCTGCACTTGAGCGCGTCTTCCTTGGGCGCCACCATGTGGGTGATGAACCAGTTCATGCGCGTCTCGATGAAGCCGAACTGGCCGCTGTAGGGCAGGCCGGCGTAGTCCATGCCGGCCTTGATCGACTTGGCGTAGTCGAAGTTTCCCCAGAACGCGGTGTCGTCCTGGCCGTATACGTGGTTCACCACCAGAGTCTTGTTCACCGGGTCGTAGGGCTGCTTGCCGACCATCACCTTGAAGGGCCAGATGCGCGCGTTCGGGTCGCTCGCCGAGCCTTCGACGCGGTTCAGCTCGAGGATCTTGCTGTCGTCGATCTTGTCGGTGAGCGCGATCTGATGGACCACGCCGTTGTACCACTTGTAGGTCGGGCGCACGTTCTCGCCGTACTTGAAGTCGCCCTTTTCCGCCGAGTAGATCAGGTGGCCGTGGTCGTCCTGGATGAACAGCGGCTTGCCGTCCGGACCGCGCTTGCCGCCGGTCGACCAGTCCCACAGCACCTTGGTGGCGATGCCGCCGCGCGCGAACTCGGGGATGTGGCAAGTCTGGCAAGCCACTCGCCTGGCGTGGTTGTCGAGGCGCTCGTTCTTGTGCGGGCGAAGGTCGTGGCAGGACTCGCAGGTCGCGCGCTTGTGGTCCTCATGCTTCATGTCCAGGCCCTTGGTGTCCTTGGCGGTAGCCGCGTAGCGGCTGCCGGAGGGCTGGTGGGCGTTGAAGGTGTGGCAGTCCGCACAGCTCATGTTCTCGCCATCGGGCGACATGTGCACATCGACGTGTTTCGGCGGCTTGACCAGCGAGGAGTCGAGGTCGCCATGCTTGACCGCGTCGCCGCCACCGCCGTTGAAGTGGCACGCGCCGCAGTTGTGCCGCCCCGGCTTGCCCACCGCCTGCGCGATCCTGGCCAGGTCGGGCGGCTGCACGATCCTGCCGCTGCCCTTGGGCAGCTCGCGCGGCGCGTAGAGCGGATGGCCGGCATCGGTGGCGATCTTCTTGTAGGTCGTCGTCGTGTCGTGGCAGGCCAGGCAATCCACGTTGTTCTGGTTGGTGAAATCGTAGTTCTTGTCCGTCCACCCGTAGCCGGCGTGGCAGCTCGTGCAGCGCGGCTCGTTGGAAAGGATGGAGCCGCAGAAGTTGTTGGCCGCGTGCTGTTTGCCTAGCTTCTTGCCGGTGGTCGGGCTGATCGCCTCCCAGGTCCAGTGCACGCTCTTCATCACCTGGTGCCCGGCCTCGTTGTGACAGGCGAGACAGGCCTTGGTGACCTCCGGCCCGCTCTCGAACGGGCCCTGCAGTTCCTTGAACCTGCTGTGGTCCGCCGTGCTCGCCGCCTTGCCGCCGGCCGCAGCCACCGGAAGATCCCCCCCTGCGGGCGTGCTTGCCGCACCCGCCATCATGCTCGTCGCGAGGATCAAGGCCCCGCCGATCCAGCGCCGCCAGTCGAATGTCCGCCTGCCCATTTTCCGTTCCTCCGCCGAGACGACCTGCTTTTCCAGTCTAGGCCAGCCAGAAATATAAGCATTTGATTAATATCTACGGATCGGCAGATCACCGGGGCTCGACTCCCTCCGTGCCCGCCCTCGGAACTTCCTCACCGAAAGCACGGGAAGTCCTGTCAGAATGCCGGAAACATGCGCCAGACCCAGGAATTTCCACCGCTCAACATGTCCACGCCCAGCAATCCCTCCGAGATCGCCCGCGAAACCCTGCGCCAGCTCGCGCTGCGCCGGATTGCCCCCACGCCGGACAACTACCGCAAGCTCTATCACGAGATCGCCGGCACCCGGCCCGACGACGACGCCCTGCCCGAAGCCTTCGTGCGCAAACTCGCCCGCCGCCTGCCGCGCGACAGCGCCGAGCGCCAGCGCCACGGCCACCAGCTCGACCAAGCGCTCGCCGACGGTCGCGACAAGGCCGCCGAGGCCGCACTCGAGCGCTACCTCGACAGCCTCAAGCTGGGCGAACCGCAGGCCTGGAACGAGCTCATCGGCAACCTGCTGCGCCAGTGGGAGGCGCGTCAGACCGGCTGGACCCCGGCGCGCAAGCGCGAGGCCCTCGACCGCGTGCTGGGCGCAGCCGACCCGGCGGCGCTGTACACCCGCCTGCAGGGCCTGCTCAAGAGCTGGACGCAGGCCATGACCGATGCCGATGCGCTCGCCGTCGAGGTGCCCGACGCGGCAGACGAACCCGACGCCAGCGCTTCGCCCCGTGCCGACGCAAGCACCGCAAGGCCCGCCACGCCCGCGCGCACCGCCGCTGCCGCGCCCCCCCCTGCCTCCACTCCAGGCGTCGACTCCGCCACCATCGACGCCCTGCGCGAGCTCGTCACCATCAGCCTGGGCGAGGCCCTGCCGCCGCTGCTGGAGGAACAACCGCCGCTGCGCGAGACCGCCGCCACGCTGTGCGCCGAAGCTGCCAGTCGCAGCGAGGCCGCTGGCCTGCGCGAGGTCGGCACGCGCCTGCGCGCCTTCGCACACGAGCTCGAGCTGGCCGCCGCCGACGAGGCCGAAATCCGCGCCGGCATGCTCGAGCTGCTGCGCATGCTGCTTCGCAACATCGACGAACTGGTGCTCGACGATCGCTGGCTCGCCGGCCAGATCGAGATGCTGCGCGAGATCGTCGACAGCCGTCCCGACCCGCGCAAGATCGACGACGCCGGCCGCCGCCTCAAGGAACTCATCCACAAGCAGGGCCAGCTCAAGCACACCCTGGCCCAGTCCCAGCGCCACCTACGCGACATGCTCGCCGGCTTCGTCGACCAGCTCGCGCGCTTCTCCGAATCGACCGGCGCCTACCACGACCGCATCGGCCAGTGCGCCCAGCGTATCGCCCAGGCCAACGACATCACCGAGATCGGCCCCCTGCTCGACGAGGTCATGACCGAGACTCGCAGCATCCAGGACGAGGCACGCCGCTCGCGCGACGAGCTCATCGTCGCCCGCGGCGAGGCCACGGCGGCGCAGGAGCGCGTCGTCACGCTGCAGAACGAGCTCGAGGAAGCCAGCCGCCTGATGCGCCACGACCAGCTCACCGGCGCGCTCAACCGCCGTGGCCTCGACGAGATGTTCCAGACCGAATCCGCGCGCGCCCAGCGTCGCGGCACGCGGCTCGCCGTCGCGCTGCTCGACATCGACCACTTCAAGAAGCTCAACGACAGCCTCGGCCACAAAGGTGGCGACGACGCCCTGGTACACCTCGCCAAGGTCGTGCGCCAGCACCTGCGCCCCCAGGACGTGCTCGCCCGCTATGGTGGCGAGGAGTTCGTCATCCTGCTGCCCGAGACCGGCGACACCGACGCCCAACAGGCGCTCGTGCGCCTGCAGCGCGAGCTCACCCGCGAATTCTTCATGGCCGAAATGCAGAAGATCGTGATCACCTTCAGCGCCGGCGTCACCCGCCTGGCCGAGGGCGAAAGCCTGGAGAGCGCGCTGAAGCGCGCCGACGGCGCGATGTATCAAGCCAAGCAGGCCGGCCGCAACCGCGTGATGGTCGCGCCGCTACACGACTGAAAGCGCTCCGGAGCACACGAAACCCGCCGGCTTCGCCAAGGGCGCCGAGCCCGTGGCGAAGCCGGCGCGGCGGCGTGCTCAGCCCGGCACCTTGCTCCCTTGAGGAGTGCGCAGGCGCGCGGCGGCAAGGCCGACGAGGCCCAGCCCGAGGAGCGCGAGCACGCCCGGCTCCGGCACGGTGGGCACCTCGTTGACGCCGATGCGGACGCGGTAGGCGCCATCGTTGTCGTCGTAGGCACCGGGCACGCCATCGAAGCCGAAGCCGTCCGGGATCCCCAGGAACAGCCTCGTGGCGCCGCTCGGCGCGATGAACTCCTGGAAAATCGAGGACGTGGTCACGCCGTTGCCGATATAGAAGATCTGCCCGAGCCCGGGGCTCAGTGTCGTGAAGTTGCGGCCCAGGCCGGTCGTGCTGAAGTCGAGGCGCGCGGGTGCGCCAGCGCTGGGGATGCTGTTGTCCAGGAAGACGCCGACGAGTGCCCCCTCGGGACCGAAGTAGCCACTGATGCCGCCGAAGGACGAGAGATCGCTGCAGCTCGACCCCGCGCAATCGGCGTTGTTGCCCTCGGGGCCATAGAACGGCGCACCGACCCCGTTGAAGTAGCTGATGCCGCCGATCGAGGGATCCGCGAGGCGGATGACGTCGCCCGCAGCCACGCCGAGGTATGGCGGGAAGGTCTCCTGGATCTCCTCGGGCGTCGCCCCCCCGTGGCGTTGCATGCCGGTGGGAGAGCTCCAAGGCGCAGACGCCAGCGGAATCGTGATGTCCGTTCTCCCCGCCAGGAAGATCGCGTCGCTGCCGCGAACCGTGACATCGAGCACGGCCGCCTCTGCCGTGCCGGAACCGAGCGCCGTGACCAGCGCCGCAGTTGCAAGGATCGATGCGCAAGCCTGCCTCATGATTCGCTCCTCCCCGGTATCCAACACTCCCCGAAAAGACTCAAGCAAGAACCGAACCAAACCGTAAGTCGCTGATTTATCGACGACTTCCGTCGACACCCGTCTCCGAGTGTAAAAAAGACCGACAGCGCCACACCCCGCCCCGACGAGCCGCGCAGGCAAGCCTGTTCCTAGGACGCGGCTTCCGCATGTTGGCACGCGGACACCGCCAGCGGCTGCGCCAGCACGACCCCGCGCGCACGCAGCGCCGCATCGACGAGCCCGAGCACCTCGTCGCGGCAGACCGGCTCGCGGTCGTGCTGCGGCACCCAGTACTTCACCCGATAGGTGATGCCCCCAGGGCCATAGGACACCAGCTGCACCTCGGGCGGCTTGTCCTCGGCGATGCTCGCCGCATGCGTCAGCGCCGCGCGCATCAGCTCCCGCGCCTCGGCCACCGGCAGCGCGACCGGCAGGGTGAGCTCGGCATGGTCGCGATATTCCTTCTTCGGCGCGCTGAAATTGGTGATCCGCTGCCGCGAGATCTGGCTGTTGGGCAGGATCACGTAGGTGCTGTCCCCGGTCACCAGCCGCGTCGTGCGCCAGCCGATCTCCTGCACCCGCCCCTGGGCCAGGTTTTCGATGCGCACCCAGTCGCCGATGCGGAACGGCGCCTCGATCCCGAGCGCGATCCCCGACAGCGTGTCGGCCACCACGTTGCGGATCGCGAAGCCCAGCACCGCCAGCACCAGGCCCGAGCCGGTCAGGATCCCCGACAGGTCCTGGCGGAACAGCAGCGACAGCCCGCCCAGCGCCGCCAGCGCGAACAGGAACACCCGCAGCAGGTCCAGCAGCACCTTGGGCACCGGCTTGCGCCCCTTGCGCCGCTGCGACAGCCGCGCCGACGCGAGCGCGTGCAGCAGATGCGCGCCGGTGAACAGGGCGAGCGCGAGCGCCGCATTGCGCACCGGATCGAGCCAGGCCTGCACGGCATGATCTGCCGGCAGCAACCCGAACGCCCGCTCGGCATACAGGAAGAACAACACCAGGAGGAGGAGACCGACGCCGGCATGCGAGCCGGCGCGGGAGTACAGCGCGCGAACCATGGCAGGACCTTCGAGACGAGAGGAAAAGACACTCCACCGACCCCGGCCTGCCGATCCGCGCCGGCAAGGCGCTATCGAGGCCGGGGCCAGGCATGTGCCTGGTCGATGCACAAGGCGAATCTCGCGCGGCCGCAGCAGCCCATCACATGGTCTCCGGAAGTTCCTGGGGGTGGGTGGCCAGGATGGCCAATCGTTTCTATATGGGGATCGATTCCGCGTTTTCAAACGCAGGGCCCCGCCTGCCTCACCCCTGCGCTTGCGACTTGTTCTGTCGCTCCTCACGCGCAGCTTTCTCTCGGGCGGCCTCGCGCTCCTCGTCCAGCTTCTTCTTGCCGTAAGCGATCGCCATCTTCATGGCCACGACCATCACCCCACCGATCAGCACGATATACAGCAACGAAGCTCGATTGCCGGGGTCCGCCTCCGTCACTGCCGTCTTCGCGCCTTCCTTCTTCTCCTGCTGCTGCGCGGGCGCCTGCACGCTCGCCATCCCCCCTTCCTGTCCGGCGCCCGCGGCCATGGCCGTGCCACTCGAAAGGAGGACACAGAAACCGATCGACACTGCCATGATCCAATTCATCGAAATCCTCATTCGTCGATCTCGTCACGCGCTGTCCACTTTTCCAGCGAGCGGCGCCTCGACACATCGATCTGTCGAGCCTCTGGTCATTGTACTGAAGAACCCCGCCGGGACTCGGCACCCGAACAGCCCACCGCGGTCGACGCGCCGCAAGAATCTCTCCACGGGGAATCCCCACGACGCCCAAGGCAGCAGCCCCACGAGGACACCGACCATGAACCCGCTCGTCCGCATCCAGCCCCGCAGCGCCGACCTCGGCGACGGCATGCGCGTCCGCCGCACCCTCCCCAATCGCCAGCAGCGCATGGTTGGGGCGTGGTGCTTCCTCGACCACGCCGGGCCGGTGCACTTCGAGCCCGGCAAGGGCCTGCACGTCGGCGCGCATCCGCATATCGGCCTGCAGACCTTCACCTGGCTGATCGAGGGCGAGGTGCTGCACCGCGACAGCCTGGGCAACGAGCAGCTCATCCGCCCGGGACAGGTCAACCTGATGACCGCAGGCCACGGCATCACCCATACCGAGGATTCGCTGCACGACGGCGTGCGGCTGCACGCCGCGCAACTGTGGATCGCCCTGCCGCCGGAGCACCAGGATTGCGCCCCGGCCTTCGACCACTACCCCACGCTGCCGCAATGGCGCGAAGGCGGCGCCGAACTCACCCTGCTCGCCGGCCGCTACGGCCAACGGACCGCGCCGGCGCGCATCCACTCCGCGCTGGTCGGCATCGACATCGCCTGCGACGAGGCGAGCGCGCTCACGCTCGCGCTCGACCCCAGTTTCGAGTACGGGCTGATGGCGCTCGTGGGCGATCTGAAGATCGACGGCGAGACGATCCGTACAGACGAGCTCGCCTACCTCGGCAAAGGACGCGGCGAGCTGCACCTGGCCCTGCCCGCAGGCGCGCGGGTGCTGTTCCTGGGTGGCGAGCCGTTCGACGAACCGGTGCAGATGTGGTGGAACTTCGTCGGCTTCAGCAGAGCCGACATCGCGCAGGCGCAGGCCGCGTGGGAGCGCGGCGACGAGCGCTTCGGCGCGGTCGGTGACGGCCGGGCGCGACGCCTCGTGGCGCCGCCTCTGCCATGGCGGGGGCCGGGCGACACGCGCCTCCCCCACACCTGAGCGCAGTCGAGGTCGAAACCCGGACTCCGGTCCGAGCGGTCGGCAAGCACCGCCCCCAGCCAGCCCTCGAGCCGGGCAGCCTGCGCGCGGTCCGCGCGCGTACGAATGCTGTCGAGTCTGCGACGCACGTCACCGACGATCCGGACCGACCAATGGAACATCGGATCGGCCGATCGCACTCGACCCCGTCGGGCGAGACGCCCGGGCAAGCGCGCATCGGAGTCCGCCTCGCCGCTCAGCGCTGGCCGGCGGCCTCTGCCCGGCCCGCCTGGCGCGCGGCCTCCTCACGACGCGCCGCCTCGATCACCTGCATCACCTCATCGACATCGGCGTGCCCGGCCTCCACCTCGAAGACCCCGGTGAGCGCGCTCTCGGGCTGCAGCTTGCCCGACTCGTACAAGGCCCAGATCTCCTTGCCATACGCGGTGTCGAGCAGGTCGGGGGCGAACTGCCCGAAGTAGGCGGCGAGGTTGCCGACATCGCGCTCGAGCATGGCGCGGGCGTTGTTGTTGGCCGCCGCATCCACCGCCTGCGGCAGGTCGATGATCACCGGCCCGTCGCGATCGACCAGCACGTTGTATTCCGACAGATCCCCATGGACGATGCCGGCGCACAGCATGCGCACGACCTGGCGCACCAGCTCGGCATGGAAGCGCCGCGCATCCGCCTCGTCGAGCACCACATCGTTGAGCCGCGGCGCCGGCTCGCCGTCCTCGTCGGCCACCAGCTCCATCAGCAGCACGCCCTCGTGGAAGTCGTAGGGCACGGGCACGCGCACCCCGGCCGCGGCGAGCCGCCGCAGCGCGTCGACCTCGGCGTGCTGCCACGCCGCCTCCTGCTCCTGGCGGCCGTAGCGCGAGCCCTTGGCCATCGCGCGCGCCTGACGGCTGTTCTTGACCTTGCGCCCCTCGGTGTAGTCGGCCGCCTTGTGGAAGCCGCGCTTGTTGGCCTCCTTGTACACCTTGGCGCAGCGCAGCTCGTCGCCGCACTGCACGACATAGACCATGGCCTCCTTGCCGCTCATGAGCTGGCGCAGGACGTGGTCGACGAGGCCGTCGGCCACCAGCGGTTCAATTCTGCTCGGGGTCTTCACGTGTTCGGGGTGCTCCGCGGGGTGTCGGGGTCCGTTGCCGCGCCCGGCCGGGCGGCCGCACGCAGGGTATCGAGATACAGCGCCTCCACCTGCTCGCGCGCCCACGGCGTGCGACGCAGGAACTTGAGGCTCGAGGCGATGCTCGGTTCGTGGTTGAAGCAGCGGATGTCGATCCGCCGCCCCAGGCCCGCCCAGCCGAAGCAGGCGACCAGGTCGGTCACGATCCGTTCGAGCGTCAGGCCATGGAGCGGATTCTTGGGTTGTGCTGCGGTCATCGGGTCTTCTCGCGTCGAGACTGACGGTTGTGCGGATCGCTTGCTGCAGGGGGAGTGACTGATACTCCGCGCTGGCGCGCGTTGTCAATCCGGGGTGTAACGGGCGGCAGAAGGCTGAAATGGGTCTGCGTGGTCATGTGTCGTTTTGCCCGTTGATGCTCGGGTCGCTCAGTAATACTGCCGGATATAACTGAACGCCTTCTCGAACAGCTCCTCGTCCGCGTGCAGCTTGTACTTGAACAAGGCCTTCCGCAGCGCCTTCTTCACCTCCCGTTCCCCCGCCTGCGTCCCCTGCCATCCCGGGAAGCGCACCAGGCGCACGATCTCGTCGATGTCCGTCACCACGCGCTCGACGATGATCGGCGTCTCGGGGGTCTTCACCTCGTTGAATAGCGCGGTCAGCGCGGCCTTGCCGCGGTCCTCGTCTTCCTCGGGAGGGGTCTCCCTTTCAGCCTGCAGGGTTTCCTTGGCGATCTGCAGCAGCTGCTTGAGGAAGTCGACGCTGTTGATCTGGCCGGACTCGAAGCGCTCCTTGAGCGCATCCAGCCGCTCGGATAGATCCTTGAACTTCGGATTGCCCTGGTGCTTGCGCAGCCGGCGGTTGAGCTTGATCTCGAGTTCCTTCGCCTTCTTCGGGTCAGGGTTCGACAGCACGGCCTCGAGCAGGTCGGCGTCGAGCACCAAGGTGTCGAGGTCGTCGCGGATGGCGTCGACATGCACGTTCTGGTGGATCAGCTCGATGGTCTTGGCGCCGAGCGAATGCCAGATCAGCTTGCCGTGGCCGCTCGACGGCTGCACCGACTGGTAGATCTGCGACAGCCACTTGTAGTCGGTCTCGTACTGTCCAAGCAGCGGGTCGGGCGACAGTGCTTCCCAGATGCGCGCGAGCACGCTGTATTCCGCGGCGAAGGCGTCGCGGGTGTCGTTGTTCGGCAGGCACTGCTGGGCGGCGATCAAGCCTTCGTAGCCTTGCTGGCTGCGGTCGACGCCGGGAAAGAAGCCAAGGCATTTCTGCATCGCCTCAGGCAGCGTGTCCTTCAGCTCCTGGATGTTGCTGATGACCTGCTTCACGCTCTGGTCGTCGAACTCCAGGGCGGCAGCCACATCGTCGAAGATGCCGAGGTAGTCAACGATGAGGCCGTGGGTCTTCTGCTCGGAATAGGTGCGGTTCACCCGGCAAATCGCCTGCAGCAGCGTGTGGTCGCGCAGCGGCTTGTCGAGGTACATCGCCTGCAGGATGGGGGCGTCGAAGCCGGTGAGCAGCTTGGCGGTGACGATGATCAGCTTGAGCGGGTCGGCCGGGTCGCGGAAGCGGTCGAGCAGGCGCTCTTCCTCGTCGCGGCTGCGGTCGTAGCGGGCGTATTCGGGACGCTCCTTGCGGTCGCCCGGCTGCACCGACATGACGATGTCGGTCGCCTCGGCCGGCAGCAGCTTGTCGAGCTCGGCCTTGAACAGCAGGCAGGACTCGCGATCGAAGGTGACGACCTGGCCCTTGAAGCCGTTGGGCTCGACCTTGCTCTGGTAGTGCTGGACGATGTCCTCGCAGATGCGGCGGATGCGCTCGGGCGTCTTCACCAGCACCGCCATCTTGGCTGCGGTCTTGGCGAGGTTGTCGCGGTCGAGGTCGGACAGGCCGCCGGTCAGGTCCTTGTAGGCCTCGTCGATCGCGGCCTTGTCGATGTGCAGGTCCACCAGCCGCGGCTCGAAGTGCAGCCGCAGCGTGGCGCCGTCGCGGATCGACTCCTCGAAGCCGTAGCGGCTCAGGTAGCCCTTCTCGTCCTCGTCGGCACCGAAGGCGTAGAAGGTGTTGCGGTCGGCGCGGTTGATCGGCGTGCCGGTGAGGCCGAACAGGAAGGCATTGGGCAGCGCCTCGCGCATCTTGCGGCCGAGGTCGCCTTCCTGGGTGCGGTGCGCCTCGTCGACCAGGGCGATGATGTTGCTGCGCTCGTTCAGCGCCCCGGCTTTCCCGTTTGGCGTTTCGCCGAACTTGAAGATCGTCGTGATGATGATCTTGCGCACGTCCTGCGCCAGCAGTTGCTGCAGCTTCTCGCGCGAGTCGGCCTTTTCCAGGTTGGGGATGTCGGCGCCGGTGAAGGTGCCGGTGATCTGGGTATCAAGGTCGATGCGGTCCACCACGATCAGCACCGTGGGGTTCTTCAGCCGCGGGTGCATGCGCAGCTTCTGCGCCGCGAACACCATCAGCAGCGACTTGCCCGAACCCTGGAAATGCCAGATCAGGCCCTTCTTCGGCTGGCCCGCCAGCACGCGCTCGACGATCTTGTTGGCCGCCTCGTATTGCTGGTAGCGGCAGATGATCTTGATGCGGCGCTTCTTCTTGTCGGTAGCGAACAGCGTGAAGCTGGCGAGAATGTCGAGCACCACCTGCGGACGCAGCATGCTTTCGACCGACTGCCGCAGCGACTTCAGCGGATGCGTCTGGCCGCGCGCATCGTCCGCCCCGCCATCCAGGTTCCACGGCCCCCAGTCCTTCACCGGCAGGCCGATCGAGCCGTAGCGGAACTCCTTGCCCTCGGTCGCCACCGAGAACACGTTGCAGACGAACAGCTCGGGGACGAACTTCTCGTAGTCCTCATGCACCTGCAGCGCGCCGTCGACCCAGCTGATGCACTTCTTCACCGGCGTCTTGGCCTCGATCAGCACCAGCGGCAGGCCATTGACCAGCAGCACCAGATCGGCCCGACGCTCGGCGGAGCCGGCGCGGAAAGTGAATTGACGGGTAAGGACGAAGTCGTTGCACGCCGGGTCGTCGAAGTCGATCAGCCGCACCGGCACATGCTCGTTGTTCGGCCCGAACGGCATCGAGCGTTCGCCGCGCATCCAGGCGGCCATTTCCTCGTTGGCGCGGATCAGGCCGTCGGAACGCACCGACAGCACGATGGCGCGCAGCTTGTAGAGGACTTCGTCGGCCAGATCGGGCCGGGCCGCGATTTCGGGGTTGAGGCGGATGAGGGCGTCGCGCAGCCAGGGTTCGACGAGGAGCTCATGCGGCTGGCGGGGGATGTCGGCGGGGGCTGCGAAGTGCCAACCAGTGCGCCTTGGCTTGCGGAGGTAGTTGGGAGAGGGCTCTTCGGCCTTATTAGCGAGGGGGTTGCCTAAGTCCGCCAGGAGGTCGGACAGGTAGGCCTCGACGGTGTTGGATTCAGTGAACATCTAACCTCCATCCAGCGCCGTTGCCGCAGCTTTTCTCGCAAAACTACGCGCCGTCTCGAGTCGTTCCAACTGCGCATTCATAGCTTTCCTGAGCGTACCCAGAGTTGCCAGAAACACTCGCTGGTCCTCAAGCGGTGGCACCCTCAGTGGCATATTGAGCAGATTGGCGCGATTTATCTTCTTCATGCTTGCGCTCGTTCCTGCAGCAATCCTCATGAGATATTCCCGTGCGGGAGTCGCTTGCATCAATGCTTCGAGGTAGCGAGGATCGATCAGGAAAGGGTTCGGCTTCAACCGCATCATTGTGTCGGGGAAAGAAACGTCATTTCGTTCGTCAGTGAAGATCCCCACGTATCCGACACGATCTGCTGTATTCGATCGAGATATCAGGAGGTCGCCGACAGCAAGCCTCGCAGCGAGCATTCTGCTGGTCGGCTCAACTGATTTGAAGTCTCCCGACACGTATCCGGTGCGGGACAATGATGCCAAGCCCAACACAAAGTGGCCGGTAACTGCGTCCCGCGGTGGCGCACTGCATCCACTCTCTGGAGACTGAAGCAACAGGCCGCTCAATAGGCAACTCTCTGACTTGCCGGGCCCTGCTCTGCCAACCAGAGTGTCTTTGTACGCTTGGAGGACATGCCTTGCGGCGTTAAGTGCATCTTCCGAACGCCGGGTACTTTCCGCGCACGCGTTGAGTAATTCAACTATTGCACCCTGAGCATCAAGTGGTGGTAGAGCAAAGTCCTGTACCGCTAAAGTCCTCCAGTTGATCGTCGGCGACAACGACCCAACCGAGATCTCCACCGCTCGATTCATGAAAACATCGCTTTGCATGAAAAACGGCAGGAACTCCGGCAACACGACATCAGGCTTCGCCCGCAGCACCATGGCATGGGCCGAGCAAATGCCGTCGAACTCCGCCACCCCGAGCTTGCGCTGATACGCCCGGCGGCGCCCGAAGATGATGTCACCCTTGCGGAAGACGAGCTTGGTCGCCTCGACGTCGTCCGGACTGCCCCAGCGCCGGATCTTCAGCGAATCGGAATCGAGGTGCTCGAGGCCGACGTAATGCTCCATGCCGGATTCGGAAGGGTTGTCGACCCGCTCGTTGACGTTGGTGGCGATCTGGTCAAAGCGCCACACCTTCCAGCCGGGCTTCAGTTGCTTCTCAGCCATTGTTCCTGTCCTCCGCGCCGGCGGCGACATAGGCCTGGTGCGGGTGTTTAGCGCTTTCGGGGTAGCGAAAGCGCAGCTGCCCCTCTCGCACCATTGGAATCAGGTGCTTGTTGCGCAAGTAGTGCCGGTCTTTGTTCAGAAAGCTTGCAAGCTGGTCCACGCCCAAAGCCTGCCATGCGCACAGGCGCACAATGCCTCCACGCAAGGCTTCCGTGCTGACGCGGCCCTGTAGGGTTGCAAGCAAGGTTGCAAGCTCGAGAGGCAAGGTTGCATGCTTTGGGTTGCAAGCCTCCCCTGCTGGCGCACTGGAGCTTGGGTGGATTGCAAGCGGCGTGGGGATTGTTGGGCTGGCCAGTTCGTAATACGTGTGGCTGCCTCCCCCATGTTTTTCCAGCAAACCCTTGTCTCGCAGGCGGCGCAGCACGCGGCTGGCGGTCAGCGTGTCCAGCCCGCTGAAGTCGCGGCACGCCGTGTTGTCCACCGCACCGGTGGCGCGAGCGCAAATCAGCACCTTGGTTTCGTCGGCATCCAGCGGCTCGCTGCTCAGCGAGCGCAGCCAGGCATGGTCGTCCTCGGTGAGCAGGTTGTGCAGGAAGAGCGTGACGCGGAACTCGTCCGACTCGCGGCTGGAGTGAAACTCGGGCAGCGTCAGTCCGGCCTCGGCAGCCAGGCGGCGCATGCTGCGGATGCCGGTGCCTTTGGCTTCGGCCAGGTTCAGGTCGTGGAGCACGGCAGCCAGGGTGGGGTTACGCAGCCGTGAGCCTGGAATGCCGAGCTCGGCCACGGGCTTGAGCGAATGACCGACGTTGCGGATCTCGATGCGGTTGCTGTAGCGGATGATCTGGATCGGGCTGTGCTGCGTGTAGCTGCGGTGCATCACCGCATTGGCCAGCGCCTCGCGGATCACCTTGCGCGGGACGATCGGCTCCTGGACGCTGTGCAGTTCGCCCTCGGGCAGGTGGAAACCCTTGGGCAGCTCGTCGATGATGCTGGCTTCGGCCAGGGGCAGCGCCAGCAGCAGCGGCTTGCGGATCTCGATGGACTGGAAGCGCTCGTGCGGGTCTTCCATCCACTCGATGCCAGGCACGCGGATGTAGTCGATCTTGACCATCGGCAGCATGCGGCGCAGCGCCATCGGTTTGCCGAACAGCAGGATGCCGGCCAACGTGGGGCGCGGCTCGCCATCGACGCAGCGCACCGCGCCGAGCGCCTCGAGCAGATCATCGTCGCTGTAGCCGAGCTCCTCGGCGCTGGCGTTCAAGCGGCTGCGCACGCGGCGGTATTCGGCCAGCGCGGCGGGGTCGAAATCGTCCAGGCGTGCATCGGTGAGAATGCTCTGGTCCGGCCCTTTCTGCGGGCGGGTGTCGCCGCGCAGCACCCACAGATCCTCGTCGGTGCAGCGCTGGTCGGTCGATCCGATGCGGCGGAAGGCTCCGCGCGGCAGGCTGGTGGCCTTGAGATAGACCGGCTTGTGCCCGCTATCCACCTCGGCCACATACACCACGACCAGGGTCTTGCCGTCGATACGCTCGACGCTGATTTCCGGACGCAATGGAAAACTGAGCATGCTCGCGCATTGCGAGGCCAGATCCTGCTGCAGCTTGTCGGGGTCGGGCACACCCTCGGGGCGATAAACGGTGTCGCCCTTGTCGTTGATCGACCAATCGACGCCGAGCAGCAAGTGGCCGCCGTCCATGCCGGGCTCGTTGGCAAAGGCGATGACGGTCTCCAGCACCGACTTGCCGATTTCCCGCGCACGCTTGGCCTCGATGCGCGGCGACTCGTCGCTGGCATTGAGCTCGTCGAGCAGTTCCTGCGCGCTACGCATCGCTTGCCTCCTTCGCCACGCCGAGCCCGTCCAGCGTCTCGACCAGCGCATCCATCTGCTGCCAGAACGCCCGCCCGCTCTCCTGCCAGGCGTCCCAGGCCTCGGCGAGGCTGGCCGGCTGGTCGCCGCCGGCCGCCGCGGCGGCGGCACTGGCCGACGGGCGCTTCACGTACAGCGGAATCGACAGATTGCCGGCGTTCTTGTGCAGTTCGGCGAGCGTCGCCACCCGTGCAAAGCCGGGCGCGTCGGCGAAGGCCTTGAAGGCACCGAGGATGCGCTGCTGGTGCCCGGGCTTGAGGAAGCTCTGTGCGCGCTCGCGCGTGACCTCGCCCACCGCGTCGATGAACAGCACCCTGCCCTGGCGTTCGGCCGGCTTGCGCCGGTTGCAGATCAGGATGCAGGACTCCATGGGGGAGTTGTAGAACAGGTTGGGACCGAGGCCGACGACCGCCTCCACCCAGTCCTGCTCGATCATCTTGCTGCGCATGGCCTCTTCCTCGTTGCGGAACAGCACGCCGTGCGGCCACAGGATGGCGCAGCGACCGCGGTCGGACAGGCTGCCGAGGATGTGCTGCTGGAAGGCGTAGTCCGCCCGCCCCTGCGGCGGGGTGCCGAGGAAGTTGCGGCCCCACTTGTCCTGCGTCCACGCCTCGCGGTCCCACTGTTTGACGGAGTACGGCGGGTTGGCGAGGATAACGTCGAAGCGGCGCAGCCGGTCACCTTCGATGTGGCGCGGCTCGGCGAGGGTGTCGCCGCGGATGATCTGAAAGTCCTCGACGCCGTGCAGGAAGAGGTTCATGCGCGCGATCGACGAGGTGATGAGATTGCGTTCCTGACCGTAGAGCTTGAGCGTGCGGTATTCGCCGCCCGAGCGCTTCACCTCGTCCAGCGCGGAGATCAGCATGCCGCCGGTACCGCAGGTGGGGTCGTAGATGGACTCGCCCGCCTGCGGGGCGAGGAGCTGCGTCATCAGGTGGACGACGGTGCGGTTGGTGTAGAACTCGGCCGCGGTGTGACCGGAGTCGTCGGCGAACTTCTTGATGAGGTATTCGTAGGCGTTGCCGAGCTCGTCCTCGGGCACGTTGGCGACCGAGAGCGTCTGCGTGGAGAAGTGCTCGATAAGGTTCTTGAGCGTTTCGTCGGGCAGGCGCTCGCGATTGGTCCACGGCGCGTCGCCGAAGATGCCGTCGAGCAGGTCCGGGTTGGCAGACTCGATCGCCCGCATCGCCTGCTGGATGGCGGCGCCGACGTTGCGCGGCGTCTGGCGCACGTCGTTCCAGTGCGCGCCCGCGGGGATCTGGAAGCGATGGTTCTCGGCGAATTTGGCATAGGACAGGTCGCCATCGGACTCGGCCAGCGCGACCTCGTACTCCTCGTCCCAGACGTCGGAGACCCGCTTGAAGAACAGCAGCGGGAAGATGAACTGCTTGTAGTCGCCGGCGTCGATCAGCCCGCGCAGCAACACGGCCGCGCCCCAGAGGTAGCTTTCGAGTTCTTGCTGGGTGATGCGCCTGCTCATTTCAGCCAGCCCCCTTCCGCCATGACCTGGGCGAGGCGCTCTTCGGCCTCGCGGCAGCGCTGGAGCGCGTCCTTGAAGGCGGCGATCGCCTCGGGCAGCGGCGGGATGTCTTCCTGCAGCGGCGGCAGCACGTAGCGCGAGATGTTGAGTGTCCAGTCCTCGGCCTCGATCTCGTCGAGCGCGACGACCCTCACCGCGTCCTGCACGTCCTGGAAGTCGCGATACCAGCCGAGGATCTGCGCGGCGTGCTCGGCCTCTAGATAGTTCTGCGCCCTACCCCGCCGGAAGAGGCGAGAGGCGTCGGCGACCAACACCTTGCGCCGGCGCGCGGCGGGCTTCTTCTTGCGCAGCACCAGGATGCACGCGGCCAGACCGGTGCCGTAGAACAGGTTGGGCGCCAGGCCGATCACCGCTTCGATGAGGTCGAGCTCGAGCAGCTTCTGGCGGATGCCGCCCTCGGCGCCTTTGCGGAACAGCGCACCTTGCGGCAGCACGACCGCCATGCGGCCGGTGCCGTCGGCCATGGACTTGACCATGTGCTGCACCCAGGCGAAATCACCGCTCGAAGAGGGCGGCAGGCCGGCGAAGTTGCGGCCGAAGGGGTCGTTGAGCCACAGATCCTCGCCCCATTTCTCCAACGAGAACGGCGGGTTGGCAATGACGCAGTCGAAGGCGGACAGGCGGTCGCCGTCGAAGAAGGCCGGGTTGCGCAGCGTGTCGCCGCGAACGATCTTGAAGTCCTCGATGCCGTGCAGGAAGAGGTTCATCCGCGCGATGGACGAGGTGGTGAGGTTTTTCTCCTGCCCGTAGAGCTTGCCCCACAGGCGCTTCACGTCGCCGTGCATCTCCTGCACGTGCTGCACCGCGGCCAGCAGCATGCCGCCGGTGCCGCAGGCGGGGTCGTAGATGGTCTCGCCTTCGCGCGGGTCGAGCATGTCGATCATCAGCCGCACCACGCTGCGCGGCGTATAGAACTCGCCGGCCTTCTTGTTGGTGGCGTCGGCGAACTTCTTGATCAGGTATTCGTATGCGTCGCCGAGCAGGTCGGACGTGACGTTGCCGTTGCCGAGCGGCAGCTTCGAGAAGTGCTCGATGAGATCCTTGAGCAGCGCATCGGACAGGCGCTCCTTGTTCGACCACTGGGCATCGCCGAACACGCCATAGAGCGTGTCGGGGTTGGCCTTCTCGATCTCGCGCATCGCGTGCTGCAGCGCCGCGCCGACGTTGGCAGCCTTGGCGCGGACGTCGTTCCAGTGGCAATCGTCGGGGATCTGGAAGCGGTGCGACTCGGGGAACCACGCGAGCTGCTCGTCGCCGGTCTCGTCGACGATCTCCTGGTATTCCTCGTCCCAGACGTCGCAGATGCGCTTGAAGAAGAGCAGCGGAAAGATGTAGGTCTTGAAATCGGCCGCGTCGACCGGCCCGCGGAGGATGTTGGCCGACTCCCAGAGGTGCGATTCGAGCTGGGCGAGCGTGATGCTGGGTTGATGCAAGGCGCGTACTCGCAGGTGGAAAACTGGGCTGGATTATCGCAGATGAGACGCGCACAGCAGGGGGTCAGGCCTTCTGGCTGCCGCGCAACCGCGGAACGACGACCTCCCACTGCTCGCACCTGACCGCATCCATGTACGCGGGCTCGGTTTCCTCCTTGTATCGCACGACGATGCCGGCGACCTCGCACCTCTCGGGCTCGAGCGCCAGCTTGAAGGCCTTTGCAGTGCGTCCGACCATGTTGCCGCGAAGGTCGAGGAGCACGTAGCGATCACCGTCGGCGCGCAACGCCAGCGGATCGCCGGGCTCGAGCCGGCTGATCGCCTCATGCACCGATGCACCGGGACGCTGCCGGCCGGCAAAGCCGATGTCGACATCGCCGAGGCTCAGCAACTGATACTGCACGTCCAGCGCTGGGTCATGATCGCCTTCAAAACGGCGGTGCTGCGTAGCGGCGCTGAGCGTCGTGACGAATGCGTTGCCGGGCTCGAAGTCGCACAGCGTCAACGTTTCCTCCGCCCGTGTCATGCCTACGTAGTAGAGCCTGCGGGCCTCTTCCATCTGCTCGGCCGACGCCTCCCAGTTTCCATCCAGCACGGCGACGTGGCGGAACTCGAGCCCCTTTGCCGAGTGCACCGTGCCGAGGAACAGCCCCGGGCGCGGCTGCTGCCGAATCTCGCGGGCGTAGTCGTAGAGCCAGTCGACCATCGTTCCCGGCGCAAGAAGGCAATCGCCATACTCGCTGCCGAGTTGCTCAAGCGCGGTCGCGAAGAAATCCCGCCAGACCGGATCCGCGGTCAGCTCGCTGGCGTGCTGCGCTAGCGCCGCAGCAGCGAGCGAAGGCACGGCAAGGGCACGCAGATGCGCGACCAGGCGGACGAAGGGACGCTGCCGGGTGAGCGGCAAGCCGTTCTGCTTGTCCGCCGCAAGGAAATACGGAATGCCTTTGCGCTCGCACAAGGCCTGCACCGGCCACAGGTAGCGGTGACTGCGCGCCAGCACTGCCACACCCTGCCAGTGATCCCGCACCTCCAGTGCCCGGAGCCGGTCCAACTCTGCGATTACAGCCTGGGCCTGGAGGTTGCCGCAGTTGCGGTCCGCCCCCGGAATGCGAAGCCGGAGCACGCTGCCGCGCCGCTCGGGATCGAGCGCTTCCCACGCGCCGCCCGCCGGCCCGGTCGCACGCGCCGGATCGATGCGGATGGGATGCTGCACCTTGAGCCGCGAGGCATTCTGGCCAATCAGGTGATTTGCGGCGCCGATGATGGCCCGGCTGGAACGGTAGTTCTCGACCAGATAGCTGATCTGCGCGTCGTATTCTTCGCAGAAACGTGCGATGTGGCGGTTGCTGCCGCCCCGCCATTGATAGATGTTCTGGTCGTCGTCACCGACGGCGAGGATGCACAGGTCACCCTCCTGTTCGTCGTGCCGCCCGGCGAGCGCGCTGACGAGCCGGTACTGGCGGTCGTCGATGTCCTGGTATTCGTCCACCAGAATGTAGCGATAGCCCTGCAACAGACGCTCGCGCAGATCGTCCTCGCCTTCGACCGATGCACGGCCTTCCAGCAGTTCCGCAGCGCGGTCGAGGACGGCATCCAGCTCGCCCTCTTCCACCTTGTCGCGGCGATCGAAACTGGTGCCGGTCAGCCGCATGGCCATGGCGTGATAGGTGAGCACAGTGATCCCGATCGCATCGTTGCCGACCAAGGCAAACAGGCGCTTGCGGATCTCGTTGGCCGCATGCCGGTTGAAGGTGAGCGCGATGATCGCCGCGGCCGGCACGCGCCGCACACGCAACAGGTAAGCGATGCGATGCACTACGACCCGCGTCTTGCCTGAACCCGGGCCGGCGAGCACGAGCCGGTTCTGGTCCCGGTGGTCCGTGACGATGGCCTTCTGCGTGGCGTTCAGCGCGTCGATGATCGCCTTCCACGAGCCCTCGCTGGTGGCAAGCTGCAGGATCTCTTCCTTGCCCGGAAAGTAGTGGCGCAGGAAATCGTCCTTGCTGCGGGTGAAGTAATGCATGACCAGCCGCAAGGCGTCGGCCATCTCCCTGAGCGCGATCTCGGCGTATTCGCGCATCACATGCACCTGGATGCGGCGCTCCCGGTAGTGCTCGTCCAGGCGCTGGAAGTCGTCCTTCACATAGCGCTGGCCCTGCTTGTCCGGGTTGATGTCGATCGTCATCGCCCGCCGCATCACGGTCATGCCGTGGTTGAGAGTCAGCACCTCCTGGTGGTGCAGGTAGAGCAGCACGTGCTCCAGCGCCTTGAGACGCTGTTCCGGCTTGATCGTGGTGGACAGTTCCAGGTCCGCTGCGAGGAGATGCTGAAGCTCGCCAAAGGTGGTCTGCACCAGCAAGTCCTTGCCGCGCTGCCCGGGTGGCAACTTGCCGAACAGGAAGGGCAGCACCGCCGCGGCGATGCGCCGCCGCTTGTCGCCCAGCCCCTCGACCTGCGACCAGCTGTATCCGCCGCGGATGCGCAGCTTGAGATGGTCGCGGTTGACCTGCCGGAGCTCGAAGCTGCTGCGCTGCTGGCTGTCGCCGTCGCGATCGAGCGCGAGACTGTGAAGCAGGCGGGAGACATGCAGGGGCAGCAGCTCGGCCTGGCCACAGCGCTCGCGCAGGGCGGCCGTCAGCGGCGGCAGGTTGACGTCCTGCCACGACCCGTCGTCCGCGTCCGGCGCGAGCTCGCGCAAGACCTTGAACAGCGCCGCCTCCAGCGCCAGGCAGCGCTGCAGGCGCTCGCTCGACGCCCCGGCAATCCCGTGACGCAGGTAAAGCGTAAGCTGAGAATCGTTCTCCAGCAGGCCAAGCGCCTCGAGCTGCCTGAGCGCAGCGCTGACCTCCTCGTTCGTCTGCCCGGTCAGCAACATCAACTGGTCGGTATTGATGCGCTCGTCTGCGTCGGCTGAATACAGGTAGCGCAGGATCGCGCGGAATTCCTCGAGACGCCGGTGAGGCAGGCGGGCGTTGTCGAGCCGCTTTGCCGCCTCTTCCTCAGTCAGGCACAGCTTGGCGGGAAAAACCTTCGTGTGGTTCTCTTGTCGCCGTAGAAACTGCCCACGCTCCAGCCAGGCGATGGCGGTAACGACTTTGGTTTCCGCATCCCGGTCATCCGACTCGAAGCTGGTTTGGACGGTCTCGTCCTGCAAAATTTCGCCCGCGGTGATCACCACCTGTCCGCCCTTGCGCTTGGCGGCTTCGAATCGGAGCTTCTTCAGGATCTGCTGGATGTCCTTATAGCTCAGCCGTGAACGCTCGCTGAGCCCAAACTGGGTTTCGATGTCCTGCGGGTCGTAAAGCAAGACGCAACGGGCATCGTCCTGGTCCCGCCCGGCACGGCCTGCTTCCTGAAGGTAGTTTTCCAAGGAGCCGGGGATATCAGCGTGGACGACCAGGCGCACATCCGGCTTGTCCACGCCCATACCGAAGGCGTTGGTGGCGACGATCACGCGCAGCTCGCCACGAATGAAAGCGTCCTGGATGTCCTTCTTCTCGTGTGGCTGCAGTCCAGCGTGAAAATGCCTGCAGGTCCAGTTCTGCCCGATGAGGAAATCGGCCAACTCTTCCGCCTTCTTGCGGCTGGCGACGAACACCACGGCACCGCCCTCACGCCCCTCGAGTTCGTCGCGGAGCAAGTCGTGGGTGCGCGCAAACTTCTCGCCGGCCGCTACCGGAAAGACCTCGAAATGCAGGTTCGGGCGCTCGGGCGTGCCGATGAAGGACTTGAAGCGAACGCCCAACTCATCGAGGAAATGCTTGCGGATGTCGTCCAGCACATCCTGCTTGGCGGTGGCGGTGAAGCACCCGATCGGGGCGAGCTCACCCTCGCCGGTGAACTCACGGATGAAACGCGCCGCGTAAAGGTAGTCCGGTCGGAAATCGTTGCCCCACTTCGACAGGCAGTGCGCCTCATCGAAGATCCAGGCACCGATCTGCCGATTGGCGATCGCTTTGCGAAAAGCGTTGTTTCGGAACTGCTCGGGCGACACCAGCAGCATGCCCACATCGCCCAACTGGATCTTCTCCAGCACGTCGGCCCGCTCGGGCATGGTCAACAAGCCGTTCAATGCGGCCGCACACTGGACGTTGCGCGCGAGCAGGCCGTCCACCTGATCTTTCATCAGCGACTGCAGCGGCGAGATGATCACTGTGAGGCTGCCGTTGCGGTGATAGCGATTCAGCGCCGGCAGTTGATAGCAGATCGACTTGCCGCCACCGGTGGCAAGCACGGCCAACACCGGCTCGCTTCGCATGCCGGCCAGGACGATGTCGTGCTGCATGCTGCGGCCTTCCGCCTCGTAGCGAAAATCGTCGAAGCCAAAGTAGCGCTTGAGTTCCCGCCGGGGGTCGTGCGTCGTGCGGCAGTAGGTGCAGCCGGGGTCGTCGCAAGGCCGATCGCGCAACTCGGCGATCAGCTGCCCCACCGCCGGGAACTGGTGGCGCACCCAAGGGGCGAGCACCGAATTACCACCCGACACCCGCAGCCATGCCAGCACGTAGGCGATCGGCCAATGCAGTTCGGGCCGTCGCAGATCGTCCTCTAGCAGACCTGTCAGCCGGGTGCGGCAGACCTTGAGTTCGCGCTCGAGCGCGGGGTCGGTCTCCGCCAGCAAGGCCGGCAGGCGACAGGCGACCTCCGCCAGCGACAAGGGAGCGCGCCGCGTGAGCGCAAACAGGAAATTACCCAGCCCCGCTCCGGTGCGCGGCGCGATCAAGGCCTGGTAGCACAGCAACTCCTCGGGATTCGCCTCGAACAGCTTGTCGAAACCGTTCTGCTGGTCGGCGAACAGCGTCAGTGTCGAGCGGCAGTCGGACAGCGGCGAGTTCAGGCTGTCGCGGATCAGCTTGTAGTCCTTGATCAGCCGGTGGTAGGGGTTCTGCGGAAAGGCGAGCGGCGACAGGTGCAGTGTGTCGATCACCGGAAGCTGCAGCAGCGCAGAGTTGGGCGCAACCTCGCGCAACACGGGCAAGTCATGAGCCAACACATTGTGCCCGAGCACGAAGCTCGCCCCCGCGGACATCGCATCGAGGCGGACGAGCGCCGCACGAAGCCCCGCGCCGGTATTCAGCTCGAGCGTTTCACCGGTATCCGGTCGCAATGCTCCGATCTTGATGATCTGCTGCCGGCCACCGTCTGCTTGCGGAACAGTCTCAAGATCGAAGATCAAGCACTTTGGCTGGAGGGTTTGCGGTGTCTGCGCCATCCGGAAATCTGTCGCTTGCTGCGTTTGGCCAACGCGACCTGAATGAGGTCGTCAAGCACGCAGCAGACGACAAACCGACTGCAGGAAGGGACGGAAGACCACTGCGGCGTAGTCCGCATGATAGCGGCACGGCTTTGCTATGCACTTGGCAATGGCACTACCCGGCACAACTTTGCCACACTGACTCAGCAAAAACCTGCCATACAAAGCAAAACAGCGCATCACACTGCAAAGTGTAATGCGCTGTTTTTGCTAGGAATTCTTGGTGGACCGAAGGAGGATCGAACTCCCGACCTCTGCATTGCGAACGCAGCGCTCTCCCAGCTGAGCTATCGGCCCTGAAAGAGCGCGCATTATAGTGAGACCCCGCGCGAAAGGGAAGTGCCTTGCGCACATTTGCGCCGTTCGAGGCTACGTGTGCCCTTTGCAGGAGCGACGCGAGTCACGATCCGGCGGTGGGGCGGTGATGAGGCGTCGGTAAAGGCTCGGAGGCCGTCATCGCGACTTGCGTCGCTCCTACGTGTGCCCTTTGCAGGAGCGACGCGAGTCGCGATCCGGCGGTGGGGCGGTGATGAGGCGTCGGTGAAGGCTCGGAGGCCGTCATCGCGACTTGCGTCGCTCCTGCGGGGCAGGTAGCGCGAGGGCGCGGCAGGGCTAGTCAGTTGCGCCGGAGCCGACGGCGGCGCGGCCGAGGCGGTCGGCGACGGCGCGCCAGCCGGGGCCGCCGGGGAGCGCTTCGATCAGGATTAAGTCGGCGCCGACGCCGTCGAGGGCGCGCAGGCTGGCGTACAGGCCCTGGGCGTAGGCGGCGGGATCGGCCGGCAGGCTGCGCCAGCTCAGGCGGGCGTCACGCGGATCGGAGGTTGAGTGGGCGAGCACTGCGACGCGGCTGCCCTCGCCCGCCAGCGCGGCGGCCTCGTCGGCGAGCAGCGCGGGCTCGACCAGGCGCAGCGGGGTGCGCGGGGCGTAATGGGCGGCGAGTGCGCCGGAGACGCGCGGAGCGGGCTGCGCTGCGTCGGCTGCGGCGTTGGGGGCGGCGGCTTCCGCGAGTCCGGACGCGTCGCCGCACTGCCCTGCCCGCGCGGAAGCGGTTTCCGCGACCGACTCGCCCGGCACCCGCGGCCGGCGGCCGATGACGCGCGCGATGTCCTCGGGCGTGATCGCGCCCGGGCGCAGGATCTCCGGCACGTCGCGCGAGAAGTCGAGGATGGTGGATTCGATGCCGACCGCGCAGGCACCGCCGTCGAGGATCATCGCCACGCGCTCGCCGAGTTCTTCATGCACATGCGCGGCGGTGGTGGGGCTGATACGGCCGAAGCGGTTGGCGCTGGGCGCGGCCAGCCCGCCGTCGAAGGCCCGCAGCAGGGCGAGCGCGACCGGGTGCGCGGGCACGCGCACGCCGACCGTGTCCTGCCCGCCGGTGACTTCGTCGGGTACGTCGGGTGTGCGCTTCAGGATCAGCGTCAGCGGGCCGGGCCAGAAGGCGCGCGCGAGCGCGAGCGCGTCCTTGGGGATGGCGGCGGCCCACTGCGGCAGGTGCTCGACCGAGGGCAGGTGCACGATCAGCGGGTGGTCGGCGGGACGGCCCTTGGCGGCGAAGATTTTCTTCACCGCCTCGGGGTCGAGCGCGTCGGCGGCCAGCCCGTAGACCGTCTCGGTCGGCATGCCGACGAGTTCGCCCGCACGCAGCAGGGCAGCAGCCTCGGCGATCGCGGCGGGCGTGGAGGATTCGATGCGGCCGCGCCGTCCGGCCCCGGGGGTACTCATCGGCCGGCGCTCACTCGTCGCGGATGCCGATCGCGGCACGCGCGGCGAGCGCGCGCTCGAGCACCACGGCGGCATCGTCGCCGATCACCACGAAATGGCCCATCTTGCGCCCCGGGCGGGCGTGGTGCTTGCCGTAGAGATGCAGGCGCAGGCCGGGCACCGCGTGCAGCACCGACCAGTCGGGCTCGCGGTAGGCACCATGGCCCTTGCCATCCTCGTACCACAGCTCGCCAAGCAGATTCACCATCACCGCCGCCGAATGCTGGCGCGGAGTGGCCAGCGGCAGGCCGCACAGCGCCCTCACCTGCTGCTCGTACTGGCTGGCGTCGCAGGCGTCGATGGTGTGGTGGCCGCTGTTGTGCGGGCGCGGGGCCATCTCGTTCACCACCAGCTCGCCGCGGCAGACGAAGAACTCCACCCCCAGCGTGCCGACGTAGCCGAGCTTGCCGGCGATGCGCTCGGCGATCTCCTGCGCGCTCAGTTGCGTACCCTCACTGGGGAAGGCCGACGCGCGCGCCGGCGCGATGGTCACGTCGAGGATGCCGTTGCGGTGGCGGTTCTCGCCGGTCGGGAAGGCGCGCACATTGCCCGCCTCGTCGCGCGCCAGCACCACCGACACCTCGTAGTCCAGCGCCAGCATCTTCTCCAGCACGCAGGGCTCGCCCTTGAAGTGCTGGAAGGCGGCGAGCGCCTCGTCGCGGTCGGCGACGCGGGACTGGCCCTTGCCGTCGTAGCCGAAGCGGGCCACCTTGAGGATGGCGGGGAACAGCCCGGCATTGGCTGCGCGCACGTCGTCCTCGCTGCGGACGACCGCGAAGGGGCCGTGCGGCAGGCCGTTGTCGGCGAGGAAGGTCTTTTCGGCGATGCGGTTCTGGCACACCGCGACCGCGCTCGCCGCCGGGTGTACCGGGATGAACTTGGTCAGGTAGTCGAGCGTGTCGGCGGGGACGTTCTCGAACTCGGTGGTCACCGCAGCGCATTCGTTGCCCAGGCTGTCGAGGGCGACGTAGTCGTCGTAGGCGGCGACCAGGTGGCGGTCGGCGACGAGGCCGGCGGGGCTGTGCGGATCGGGGTCGAGCACCCAGACCTTGTAGCCCATCTCGTGCGCGGCCGAAACGAAAAAGCGGCCGAGCTGGCCGCCGCCGAGCATGCCCAGGGTGGCAGGCGGGAGGATCATGATGCGACGCTCAATCCAGGGTCATGTCGAGCACCGCCTGGGTCTGGCGGGCACGGAAGTCGGCGAGCTTGTGCGCCAGCACGGCATCCTCGACCGCGAGCAGCGCCACCGCGAAGAGGCCCGCGTTGGCCGCGCCCGCCTCGCCGATGGCGAAGGTGGCGACCGGGATGCCCTTGGGCATCTGCACGATGGAGAGCAACGAGTCCTGCCCCGACAGCGCCTTCGACTGCACCGGCACACCGAGCACCGGCAGCGTGGTCTTGGCCGCGACCATGCCCGGCAGGTGGGCCGCACCGCCGGCGCCCGCGATGATCGCCTTGAGCCCGCGGCTGCGCGCGGCCTCGGCGTACTCGAACATCAGGTCGGGGGTGCGGTGGGCGGAGACGACCTTGGCCTCGAAGGGCACGCCGAAGTCTTCCAGCATCTTCGCGGCCGCCTTCATCGTGGGCCAGTCGGAGTTGGAGCCCATGATGATGCCGACGACGGGTTGGGTTTCGTTCATCTCGCAGTCCTCACTTGCCGGCCGCGAGCTTGCGATCGCTCGCGGCGCGTTCGGCGGAAATCACGGTGTTTTCCAGCAGCATGGTGATGGTCATCGGCCCCACGCCGCCCGGCACCGGGGTGATCGCGCCGGCGACTTCCCTGGCCGACTCAAAATCCACGTCGCCACACAGCTTGCCGGCGTCGGGGCCGTCCTGGAGGCGATTGATGCCGACGTCGATCACGGTGGCGCCCGGCTTGATCATGTCGCCGGTGACGAAGCGCGGCTTGCCGATCGCCGCCACCAGGATGTCGGCGCGGCGGGTGTGGAAGGCGAGGTCCTTCGTCCTGGAGTGGCACACGGTGACGGTGGCGCCAGCGTTGGTCAGCAGCGTGGCCATCGGCTTGCCGACGATGTTCGAGCGCCCGATCACCACCGCCTCGGCCCCCTGCACCGGCGTGCCGCTGGACTCGAGCATCTTCATGACACCGTGCGGCGTGCACGGGATGAAGGCCTCGCGGCACTGCGACAGGCGGCCGACGTTCTCGGCGTGGAAGCCGTCGACGTCCTTCTTGAGGTCGATCGCCTCGAGCACCGCGGTCTCGTCGAGATGCTTCGGCAGCGGCAGCTGCACCAGGATGCCATGCACCGCGGGGTCGGCGTTGAGCTCGGCGAGCTTGGCCATGACCTCGGCCTGGGTGGCGGTCTCGGGGTAGTCGAAGCGCAGCGAGCGGATGCCGGCCTTCTCGCAGCCGGCGACCTTGTTGCGCACGTAGACCGCCGAGGCCGGGTCGGCGCCCACCAGCATCACCGCCAGGCAGGGTTGCACGCCAAGCGCCGTGAGCGCGGCCGCACGTTCGGCGATTTCGCCGCGCACGCGCGCGGACAGCGCGTTGCCGTCGATGATGCGAGCGGTCATCCTTCAAGCCCCCGAAAAAAACCGCGATTTTACAGCATCGCGGCGGCGGCGGCCCGTACGGCGGATTCGGGTCGGCATCGTGCGGCCAATGCGGCCCGCCTCAACGCCCTCCGCCGAACGGCGGGCACTTGAGGCCGAGGGCGGTGATGCGGCCCTTGTCGCCCATCTCGCGCACCGTGAGCGCGAAGGCACCGATGTCGACGCGGTCGCCGACCACTGGCGGGCGGCCGAGGCGGACGGCGAGCAACTCGCCCATCGCCAGCTCGCGCTCGGCCTCCGCGATGCGCAGGCCGTAGGCGTCGGCGAGGTCGCTCGCACGGCTGTCGGGGTCGACCACGAACTCGCCGAAGAAGCTGGCGTTGGCGGTGAGTTCGCCGCGACTGCCGGCGAAAGTGCGCGCGAGCTGTTCGGAGATTTCGTCGGGCGCGATCATCCACACCGAGTCGCCAGGACGCAGGCGGGTGTCGGGGGTCAGGCGGTGCAGGCTGCCCTCGCGCACCAAGGCCACGCAGCGCACGTCGTGGCCGGGATGGTCGGTGCCGAGCTCGTCGGGATGGCGCCCGTCGGCCTTGGCGCCGGCCGCGACGCAGAACTCCAGCATGTCCACCGCCGCCGCCTCGCCCACCCACACCTCGCGCTTGTCACGCGGCTCGTCGCGCGGCGGCACCTCGACACCCAGCCAGCGCGCCGCCAGCGGCACGGTCGCGCCCTGAACCAGCAAGGACAGCAGCACCACCGCGAAGGCGACGTTGAACAGCAGTTGCGAATCGGGCACGCCCATCACCACCGGCACGATCGCGAGCACCACCGGCACCGCGCCGCGCAGGCCCACCCAGCTCACGTAGAGGAGCTCGTTGCGCGGATAGCGGAAGGGCAGCAGCCCGATCGCCACCGCCAGCGGCCGCGCCACCAGCATCAGGAACACCGCCATCGCCAGCGCCTCGGCGGCATGATCGATCATCTTCGACGGTGTCACCAGCAGCCCCAGCACGACGAACATGCCCGCCTGGGCGAGCCAGGCCAGGCCGTCCATCACCCGCAGGACGTGCTCGGTGGCATGGCTGCGGCGGTTGCCGACGACGATGCCTGCCAGGTACACGGCGAGAAAGCCGCTGCCGTTCAGCAGGTTGGTCGCCGCGAAAACCAAGGTGCCGCCGGACAGGATCAGCAACGCATACAGCCCGTCGGGCAGCGCCAGCCGCATCATCAGCCGCGACAGCACCCAGCCCCCGGCAAGGCCGAGGATGGCGCCGAGTCCGAGCTGGCTCGCCAGCATCCAGACGAAACTGCCGAGCGTGGCGGTCTCGGGCTGCAGCAGCGTGCCGACCATGGCGGTAACGAGCAGGATCGCCATCGGATCGTTGGCACCGGACTCGATCTCCAGCGTGGCCTGGACGCGCTCGTTGAGGCGGACGCCGCTGTTGCGCAGGAGCGCGAACACCGCGGCCGCATCGGTCGAGCCGACGATCGCCGCGAGCAGCATGCCCAGCCGCCAGTCGACATCGAGGAGCCAGGTGGCGAACACGCCGAGCAGGGCCGCCGTACCGATCACGCCCCAGCTGGCCAGCACCGCGGCCGGCCTCAGCGCCACCCGGAAGCTGCTCACCCGCGTGCGCAGGCCGCCGTCGAGCAGGATCACCGAGAGCGCCGCCTGCGCGATCAGCGAGGCGATGAAGAAGTCCTCGAAGACGATGCCGCCCGGCCCGTCCTCGCCGGCGAGCATGCCGACGCCGAGAAAGAGCAGCAGCAGCGGCAAGCCGAGCCGGGCGGAGATGGTGCTGGCGAGCACGCTGATGAACAGCAGCAGGCCGGTGAGCAGGAAGAGCGCGTTGATTCCGGTCATGCGGCGGCGGGGTCCAGCCGGTTGGAAGGGGCTTTCGGCAAAACGGGGCGATCGCACACGGCACACCCCCACAGCGGAGCCGCCCGGGTGGAAGAAAGTTCCTGCGCATGCGGGCGCGGAGATCGCCCGTCGGCACGCGCCGGGGTCAGCGCGGGACGGCGCCGGGTTCGAGTACCACCACGTGCTGGACGAGTTCGGCGAGCGAATGCGCGCCCATCTTCTCCATCACGCGAGCGCGATGCACCTCGACGGTCTTGATGCTGATGCCGAGCACGTCGGCGATCTGCTTGTTGAGCTTGCCGACGATGATCAGCTCGAGCACCTCGCGCTCGCGCTGGGTGAGCAGCCCGAGCCGGCGCGCGGTGTCGGCCTCCTGCAGGCGGCGGTCGCGGGTCTCGCGCTCGAGGCGCAGGCACTGCTCGACCACGCGCAGCATCTCGCGCTCGCCGAAGGGTTTCTCGACGAAATCCACCGCGCCCTGCTTGAGCGCGGACACCGCCATCGGCACGTCGCCGTGGCCGGTGATGAACACCACCGGCAGCCCGCAGCGCCGCCGCCCGAGCTCCTCGAACACCTCCAGCCCGCTCATGCCCGGCATGCGCACGTCGAGCAGCACGCAGCCGGTCATCTCCGGCGTGCAGGCGGCGAGGAAGGCCTCGCCCGACTCGTGCACCGCGACCGCGTGGCCGTTGGCCTCCAGCATCCAGGCGAGCGAGTCGCGCAGGGCTTCGTCGTCGTCGACGACATGTACGATCTGGTCAGGCGCTGCGGGCACTGCGCTCAATTGCGGACTCCGTCGGCAGGGTAAACGTGAATATGGTACCGCCTTCGGGGTTGGCGTCGACCAGCAATCTGCCGTTGTGGAACTCGACGATCGAGCGGCAGATGTTGAGCCCCATGCCCATGCCCTCGGCCTTGGTGGTGTAGAAGGGCGTGAACAGCTGCGCCCTGCCCTCCTCGCTGATGCCGTGGCCGCGGTCGATCACCGCGACCTCGACCGCGTCCGCGCCGACGGTGCGCACCCGCACCGTCAGCACGCGCGCCTCGGGCAAGGCGTCGGCCATGGCGTCGAGGCCGTTGCGGATCAGGTTGAGCAGCACCTGCTCGATCATGATGCGGTCGGCGTACACCGGCGGCAGCCCGGGCTCGAGCTCCGTGTGGATGCGGATGCGGGTGCGGTGGGCGTCGATGTCGGCGAAGCCGATCGCGTCCTCCAGCACCTCGACGAGGTCGACCGCGCAGCGCTGCGGCTCGCTCTTCTTCACGAACTCGCGCACGCGGCGGATGATCTTGCCGGCGCGCTCGGCCTGGAAGCTCGCCTTCTGCATCGCCGCGAGCACGTCCTCGGTCCTCGCCTTGCCCGACTGCAGCCGCGTCACCGAACCGGCGCAGTAGTTCGCGATCGCCGCCAGCGGCTGGTTGAGCTCGTGCGCCAGCGTCGAGGCCATCTCGCCCATGGTGATCAGGCGCGAAGTGCGCTGCAGGCGCTCCTCCTGCTCGCGCGCCACCGCGGCGGTCTGCTTGCGGTCGGTGATGTCGGTGGCGATCCCCATGCGCACCACGCGCCCGTCCACCCAGCGTGTGGCCTGCTCGCGCACGTGGTACCAGCGCCCCGACTGCGGGTGCAGCAATTCGCCGTCGAAGAGCTCGCGCGGCACGTCGGCGGGCGACAGGTTGCGCGGATCGACGCGGTAGTCGCCGCGCTCGGGCTGCGGCACCGCCACCCCGCGCACGGTGCGCCCGACCGCGTCGAAACCATGGATGCGCTTGAAGGCGAGGTTGGCGAAGAGGATCTCGTCGGTGCGCGCGTCGGCCACGAACACCGCGGCGTCGAGGCCGTCGAGCACCGCCTCGAAGCGCTCGTGCGCCGACTCGAGCGCGGCGCGCACGCGCTTGGGCTCGGTGATGTCGGTGATCGAGGCCATCCAGCCGGTCTGCCGGCCGGTGAGGTCGATCAGCGGGGAAAGGTAGAAGCGCGCATCGAAGCGCTCGCCGTTCTTGCGCAGGATGCGCATCTCGAAGCCGCTGCGCGGCGCGCGCCCCGACAGGGTCATCGACAGGTTGCGCTCGCATTCGGCGAGCTGCTCGGGTGGCCAATAGGGAAAGGGCGGCCCGGCGCCGACGAGCTCGTCCTCGTCGAAGCCGATCATGCGGCAGAAGGCGGTGTTCACATAGATGATGCGTCCCGACAGGTCGATCGCGCGCAGGCCGGTGACGACCGAGTCCTCCATCGCCTTGCGGAAGGCGGACTCGGCGCGCAGCGCGTCCTCGGTGGCCTTGCGTCCGGTGACGTCGTGCGCCACGGCGTAGACCAGGCGCTCCTCGCGTACCGGGTTGATGCTCCACATCAGCCATTTGTAGCTGCCGTCGGCACAGCGGCAGCGCGTCTCGAAGCGCACCGGTTCGCCACCGGCGAGGCGGCGCAACATCGCCAGCGTCTCGGAAACGTCCTCGGGATGCACGAAGTCGATCAGCGAGCACCCGGGCAGGCTCCGGGGGTCGTGCCCGAGCACGCGCTCGAAGGCCGGGTTGCAGCGCCCGAAACGACCATCGAGATCGATGACGCACAAGAGGTCGAGCGAAAGGTCGAAGAGCTGGTCGCGCTCCTTCTCCACCCGCACCCGGCGCTGCACGTGGCGGCGCAGCGTCCACAGGCTCCACAGCACCAGCAGCGACAGCCCCACGATGAGCACCGCCGGCAGGTAGCGCAGCACCGCCCCACCGGGCCGGAAGGCCATCGCCTGCAGCGCGAGGCCGTTGCCCGGCGGATCGAGCACGAGGGTAAGCGAGAGCGCCTCCTGCGCGGGCGGCAGGGCCGAGCTGAGGGTCAGCACGCCGCCATCGCGGTCGAGCACCGCAAGCCGGTATTTTTCGGCAAAGCGCGCCGGCACCAGCCGGCTCAGCATGCGCTCGATCGAATACACGGCGACGATCGCACCGAGCGAATCGCCGCGCCGCAGCACGGGCGCGTACACCTCGATCACCGCGCTGCCGCGCGCGTCGATGTAGGGCCGGCCGTAGGTCAGGCGGGCGGACAGGGCGCTGTTCTGGAAGGCCTCCACCTGGTCATCCACGAGGATCTCGCCGGCGAGCAGGTCACGGGTATCGAAGGGCGCCGACCAGGCGATCACGTGCTCGCGGTCCACCCAGGCGAGGTTGGCGAGCGCGGGGTTGATCGCCAGATGCTCGTTGGCGCGCAGCTGGAAGTCGTCGTGGTCGAGCGTGCCCGCCGACAGGTCGCGCGCGAGCTGGACGAGAAACTCCTCGGTGGTGAGCATGGCGCGCCGGATCGACTGCTCGGTCCACTGCAGGTCGCGCGCGAGCGCGTCGCGCTCGACCGCGGTCTCGCGCGCCTGCAGCAGCCAGACGACCGCGAGCATCGACAGCGCGAGCACGGTCACCGCGAGATAGGGCATGGCCCAGTACCAGCGCGACAGGGTCGCCCGGGCGGCGGCGGAGGCTTGCATGGAGGATGGCCGGACGAGCGGCGCGGGGAGGCGGATCGGGAGCAGGATTGTTGTCGAGCGCGACCGCCCGCGTCATCCGGTGTAACCCTGATCGGGGGACGCATACCCGGTGTGGATGCGGCAGTGCAGCAGACGGCGATGGGGTTTCCGCCAATTTGTGCGCTTGTTCACGCTGCCTACAGTGCAAGGATGAAACCCTTCCTCGCGCTGCTCGGGCGCGCCTTCGTGACGCTTCTGCTCCTGGCGCCGCAGTTGTCGGCACAGGCCGTCCCGGCAGAGGCCGTGGGCGCGGGCGCACGCCCGAGCGGCGGCGAGCGGGCACCGATCCGGGTGGGCGTGTCGGGGCCCTTCTCCGGTCCGTCGGCGCCGATGGGGCTGTCGATGCGCGAGGGCATCCGCATCGCCGCCGAGGAGCTCAACGCCGGCGGCGGCCTGCTCGGTCGGCGCATCGAGCTCGTCGAGCGCGACGACGAGGCGAGCAACGAGCTTGGCGCGCAGATCGTGCGCGACTTCATCCATCGCGAACGTGTCACCGCCGGACTGGGCATCGTCAATACCGGTGTCGCGCTCGCCAGCCAGCGCCATTACCAGATGGCGCGCATCCCGGTGATCACCTCGGTCGCCACCGGCTCGCTGATCACCAAGCAGTTCCAGCCCCCCGATTTCACCGAGAACTACGTGTTCCGCGTCTCCGCCAGCGACACCTTGCAGGCCGCGGTGATCGTCGAGGAGGCTGTCGGCCGGCGCGGCCTGACCCGGCTCGCGATCCTGCACGACGCCACCAACTACGGGGTGCTGGGAAGCCAGGATCTCATCGCAGCCCTGGGCACGCGCGGGCGGACCGCGGTGGTGGTCGAGCGCTTCCAGTTGCGCGAGACCGACATGCGACCGCAGCTCGAACGCGCACGCGCCGCCGGTGCGCAAGCCGTGCTCACCTATGGCATCGGCCCCGAGCTCGCCCACATCGCCAACTCGATGGCCCGCCTCGGATGGCAGGTGCCGATCATCGGCAGCTGGACGCTGGCCATGTCGAGCTTCATCGAACTCGCCGGCCGCAACGCCGAGGGCGCACGCATGCCACAGACCTTCATCGCCGAGGCACGCAGCCCGGCGCAGGCGGCCTTCCTCGCGGCGTGGGAGCGCGCCACCGGCAGCGTGCGTATCCCGGTGCCACCGGCGGCCGCACAGGGCTACGACTCGATGCAGCTGCTCGCCGCGGCGATCCGCCAGGCCGGCAGCCTCGACGGTCCGCGCATCCGCGAGGCGCTCGAAAACCTGGATGCGGAGGTCGATGGCGTGATCATGCGCTATCGCCGCCCCTTCTCCCGCGACAACCACGAAACCCTGCGCAGCGCGCGCCAGATCCACCTCGGCGAGATCCGCGACGGCGCCGTGGTGTTCGCCCACGAGGCGGCGCCGGAGAGGCCGGGACCATGAGCGCGAGCGATCAGGGAGCCGATTTCGTGTTCACCAGGTGAAAACATATTGCACATTGCGAAAAGACGTTTTATATTTTGAAACGCTGACCGTGCGGCAGCCGGCATGGTCGTGCCCGTAACCAACAACCCGCCTGTCCCGCCAGACAGGAATCGCCAACTGAACGTCATGAGGAGACAAACCATGACCGGAATCAGCACCGTTCTCCCGCAAACCGACACGGATGCGCAGGAAACGAAGGAATGGCTGGACGCGCTCGCCGCCGTCGTCGAACACGAAGGCCCCGAGCGCGCCCACTACCTGATCGAGACCCTGATCGCCACGGCGCGCCAGGAGGGGGTGAACATCCCCTACTCGGCCACGACCGAGTACATCAACACGATTCCGGCCGAGCGCCAGCCGCCCTACCCGGGCGATCCGGATCTGGAGATCAAGATCCACTCCTACATCCGCTGGAACGCGATGGCGATGGTGGTGCGGGCGAACAAGGACACCAACGTGGGCGGTCACATCGCCTCCTTCGCCTCGGCGGCGGCGCTCTACGACGTGGGCTTCTCGCACTTCTGGCACGCGCCCTCCGAGGCGCACGACGGCGACCTGATCTACTTCCAGGGCCACTCGGTGCCGGGCGTGTATGCGCGCGCGTTCATGCTGGGCCGTCTGACCGAAGAACAGATGGACAGCTTCCGCCAGGAAGTGGGCGGCAAGGGCATCTCGTCCTACCCGCACCCCTGGCTGATGCCCGACTTCTGGCAGTTCCCCACCGTGTCGATGGGCCTGGGTCCGCTGTGCGCGATCTACTCGGCGCGCTTCATGAAATACCTGGCCAGCCGCGGCCTGATCGATCCGGCACGCGCGCAGCAGCGCAAGGTGTGGGCCTTCCTGGGCGACGGCGAGACCGACGAGGTCGAATCGCTGGGCGCGATCGGCATGGCCGGCCGCGAGGGCCTGGACAACCTCGTCTTCGTGATCAACTGCAACCTGCAGCGCCTCGATGGTCCGGTGCGCGGCAACGGCAAGATCATCCAGGAGCTCGAGTCCGAGTTCCGCGGCGCGGGCTGGAACGTCATCAAGGTGATCTGGGGCACGCACTGGGACGCGCTCTTCGCCCGCGACAAGAAGGGCATCCTCAAGCAGCGCATGATGGAGTTGTGCGACGGCGAGTATCAGACCTTCAAGGCCAAGGACGGCGCCTACGTGCGCGAGCACTTCTTCAACACGCCCGAGCTGCGCGCGCTGGTGGCCGACTGGACCGACGAGCAGGTGTGGAACCTGAACCGCGGCGGCCACGATCTCTTCAAGATCTTCTCCGCCTACAAGGCCGCCAACGAGCACAAGGGGCAGCCCACGCTGATCCTGGCCAAGACCATCAAGGGCTTCGGCATGGGCCAGGCCGGCGAGGCGATGAACATCTCGCACCAGCAGAAAAAGATGGACGTCGAGGCCATCCGCCGCTTCCGCGACCGCTTCGGCCTGCCGGTGCCCGACGACCAGCTCGAGGCACTGCCCTACCTGAAGTTCGCCGAGGACTCTCCCGAGCACAAGTACCTGCTCAAGCACCGCATGGACCTGGGCGGCTTCCTGCCGCAGCGCCGGCGCAAGGCCGCCGCGCTCGAGATCCCGGGCCTGGACACCTTCGCCGCGCTGCTCAAGGCCTCGGGCGAGGGCCGCGAGCTGTCGACCACCATGGCGGTGGTGCGCATCATGAACACGCTGTTGAAGGACAAGCAGATCGGCAAGCATGTCGTGCCGATCGTCCCGGACGAAAGCCGCACCTTCGGCATGGAGGGCATGTTCCGCCAGTACGGCATATGGAACCAGCAAGGCCAGAACTACGTGCCGGAAGACCATGACCAGCTCATGTTCTACAAGGAGAGCAAGACCGGCCAGGTGCTGCAGGAAGGCATCAACGAGGCCGGCGCGATGGCCGACTGGATCGCCGCGGGCACCGCCTACAGCGTGCACAACGTGCAGATGATCCCGTTCTACATCTTCTATTCCATGTTCGGCCTGCAGCGCACCATGGACCTGTGCTGGGCGGCCGCCGACCAGCGCACCCGCGGCTTCCTGATCGGGGGCACCGCCGGGCGCACGACCCTGAACGGCGAAGGCCTGCAGCACGAGGACGGCCACAGCCTGATCATGGCCAACATGATCCCCAACTGCATCAGCTACGACCCGACCTTCCAGTACGAGGTCGCGGTGATCGTGCAGGACGGCCTGCGCCGCATGTTCGCCGAGCAGGAGGACGTGTATTACTACATCACGGTGATGAACGAGAACTACGAACATCCCGAGATGCCGGTTGGCGCCGAGGCCGACATCCTCAAAGGCCTGTACCTGTTCCGCCAGGGCGGCCAGGCCAAGACCCCGCGCGTGCAGCTGATGGGTTCGGGCACGATCTTCCGCGAGGTGATCGCCGCCGCCGAGCTGCTCAAGGCCGACTGGGGCGTGGAGTCGGACATCTGGGGCGCGCCCAGCTTCAACGAGCTGGCCCGCAACGGCCACGACGTCGAGCGCTGGAACCTGCTGCACCCGATGGAAGAGCCGCGAAAGACCCACGTGCAGCAGAAGCTCGCCGGCTTCGCAGGCCCGGTCGTCGCCGCCACCGACTACATCCGCATGTTCCCCGAGCAGATCCGCGCGCAGCTCGACCGCACTTACGTCACGCTGGGCACCGACGGCTTCGGCCGCTCCGACACCCGCGAGCAGCTGCGCCACTTCTTCGAGGTGGATCGCCACTGGGTGACGCTGGCCGCGCTGAAGGCGCTGGCCGACGAGGGCACGATCGGCCGCGACAAGGTCGCCGCGGCGATGGTCAAGTACCAGCTCGACCCGTCCAAACCGAACCCGATGTCGGTCTGAGCGCGCAAGGAGACTGAGAACATGAGCCAACTCATTGAAGTGAAAGTACCCGACATCGGCGATTTCGACGCGGTGCCGGTGATCGAGCTGTTCGTGAAGGTGGGCGACACCATCAAGGTCGACGACGCGATCGCGACGCTCGAATCCGACAAGGCCACCATGGACGTGCCGTCCTCGGCCGCCGGCGTGGTCAAGGAAGTGCTGGTCGCGATCGGCGACAAGGTGTCCGAGGGCACGGTGCTGATCAAGCTCGAGGCGGCGGGCGCCGCAGCGGCGGCCCCGGCGCCGGCTGCGGCCGCCGCACCCGC